>DASPGF010000279.1:0-4944 GCA_035620755.1 Myxococcota bacterium | reverse complement strand
GACGCTGGATGTCGTGACGCAGAACAACAAGAAGTCGGGATCCGTCGACCTGAGCGCGGCGGTGTTCGAGGCACCCGTGCGCACGGACCTGCTCCACGCCGAGGTGCGGCGCCAGCTCGCGCAGCGGCGCAGCGGCACGCACTCCACCAAGAACCGCGCGAGGGTCTCGGGCGGGCGCTCGAAGCCCTGGCGCCAGAAGGGCTCGGGGCGCGCGCGCCAGGGCACCACGCGCGCGCCGCAGTGGGCGGGCGGCGGCGTGGTGTTCGGGCCGATTCCGCGCGGCTACGCGCACGCGCTGCCGAAGAAGGTGCGCGGCGCCGCGCTGCGCGGCGCGCTCTCGCACCGACTCGCGGAGGGCGACCTCACCGTCGTGAAGGCGCTCGAGCTCGACGAGCCGAAGACCCGGCGCGTCGCCGAGATCCTGCGCGACCTGTCGCTCGCGGACAGCAGCGTGCTGATCGTCATCGACGGCAAGCACGAGACGCTGCAGCGATCGGCGCGAAATCTGCCGAAGGTCACCGTGCTGCCCGTCGAGGGCCTCAACGTCTACGACGTGCTGCGGCACCAGAAGCTGCTCGTCACGCAGCCGGCGCTCGCGGCGATCGAGGCTCGACTCGCGGGCAGCGCGAAGGAGTCGGCGTCGTGAACGTCTACGAGGTGATCCGCAGGCCGCTCGTCACCGAGAAGAGCAACATCGCTCGGGAGGCGTCGAACGTCGTGACGCTCGCCGTGAATCCGCGAGCCTCGAAGCGCGCGATCCGCGACGCCGTGGAGTCGCTGTTCAGCGTGCAGGTGGTCGACGTCCACACCATGCGCCAGCCGCGCAAGTCGAGGCGGGTGGGCAAGTTCGCCGGTCGCAAGCCGGAGTGGAAGAAGGCGATTGTAAAGCTCGCCGAGGGCCAGTCGATCGAATTCTTCGAGGGAGTGTAGGAAGGCATGGCGGTCAAGAACTACAAGCCCACGTCGCCCGGGCGCCGCGCGATGAGCGTCTCGGACTTCGCGGAGGTCACGCGCAAGCAGCCGGAACGCTCGCTGCTGTCGGGGGCGATCCGAAAGAGCGGCGGGCGCAACGACTACGGGCGCGTGACCGCGTGGCACCGCGGCGGCGGCCACAAGCGGCGCTACCGCGCGATCGATTTCCGCCGCGACAAGTTCGGCGTGCCCGCGAAGGTCGCATCGATCGAATACGACCCGAATCGCTCGGCGAACATCGCGCTGCTCCACTATGCGGATGGCGAGAAGCGCTACATCCTGGCGCCGCTCGGGCTCAAGGTCGGCAACGCGGTGCTGTCCGGGCCGACGGCGCCGCCGGATCTCGGAAACGCGCTGCCGCTCGCGAAGATCCCGCTCGGCTCGGTGATCCACGCCATCGAGATGCGTCCGCAGAAGGGCGCACAGCTGGTGCGCGCCGCGGGCGGCGGCGCGCAGCTGATGGCGCGCGAGGGCAGCTACGCGACGCTGCGCATGCCGAGCGGCGAGCACCGGCTGATCCACGTGAACTGCATGGCGACGCTCGGCCAGGTCGGCAACACCGAGCACGAGAACCGCAGCATCGGCAAGGCGGGCCGCAGCCGCTGGCTGGGCAAGCGGCCGCACGTGCGCGGCGTCGCGATGAATCCGGTCGACCATCCGATGGGCGGCGGCGAGGGGCGCTCGTCGGGCGGCCGGCACCCGTGCACGCCGTGGGGCGTCCCGACCAAGGGCTACAAGACGCGCAAGCGCGTGGAATCCGACAAGTACATCGTGAAGCGTCGGGGGAAGAAGTAGATGGCGCGATCGCTCAAGAAGGGGCCGTTCGTCGATCCGAGCCTGCAGCGCAAGGTCGACAAGTCGGCGAAGACGGGCTCGAAGCAGGTGATCCGCACCTGGTCGCGCCGGTCGATGATCACGCCCGACTTCGTGGGGCTCACGTTCCACGTCCACAACGGCAAGCTGTTCGTGCCCGTATTCGTGACCGAGAACATGGTCGGACACCGCCTCGGGGAGTTCTCGCCGACGCGGAAGTTCACCGGCCATGCATCGGATCGCAAGCTGAAGACTCGCTGAGATGAAGGTCGACGCAAAGCTCGTCAACTATCGCGTGAGCGCTCGCAAGGCGCGACTGCTCGCCGACGAGATCCGGGGCAAGCAGGTCGAGCAGGCGCTGACGATCCTGGATCTGTCCAACAAGCGGTTCGCGAAGCCGCTCGCGAAGCTGGTGCGCTCGGCGCTCGCGAACGCCGAGCAGAAGAACGAGCGCGATCGCGCCGGGATCGACATCGACAACCTGGTCGTCGATGCGATCACCGTGGACCAGGGACCGAGCATGTGGCGGATCCGCGCGCGTGCGCAGGGTCGAGCGGCCTGGATCCAGCGCAGGACGAGCCACGTGTCCGTCGTGCTGGCGGAGAACTAGCCGGCCGCTGGCCGTGCAGAGGGGCTAAGGAATTGGGTCAGAAAGTACATCCCTACGGGTTCCGGCTCGGCACTCTCTACGGGTGGCAGTCCAACTGGTTCGCGGGGCGCGGCTACAGCACGCAGCTCCACGAGGACATCCGCATCCGCAAGTTCATCAAGAAGAAGCTGTTCCACGCGGGAATCTCGAAGGTCGTGATCGACCGCAGCGGCGAGAAGATCGTGGTGAACATCCACACGGCGCGGCCGGGCATCCTGATCGGCAAGCGCGGCGCGGAGGTGGAGACGCTGCGCGCCGAGCTCGGCGCGATGGCCAACAACAAGGAGGTCTTCATCAACATCCGCGAGATCCGCAAGGCCGAGCTCGACGCCCAGCTCGTCGCCGAGGCCGTCGCGCTGCAGCTCGAGCGCCGCGTGGCGTTCCGCCGAGCGATGAAGAAGGCCGTGACGTCGACGATGAAGTTCGGCGCCGAAGGCGTCCGTCTGCAGTGCGCTGGAAGGCTGGGCGGCGCGGAGATGGGCCGGCGCGAGTGGTACCGCGAGGGGCGGGTTCCGCTCCACACGCTGCGCGCGCAGATCGACTACGGGCTCGCCGAGGCGAAGACGACCTACGGAATCATCGGTGTGAAGTGCTGGGTGTTCCGGGGCGACGTCGCGGACAAGGAGCTGCGCAAGGGCTCGCTCGCGGCGCGCGGCGACGAAGAGGCGGCGAGGTAGGCGATGCTCCAACCCAAGAAGGTGAAGCACCGCAAGCAGATGAAGGGTCGCAACCGCGGCAAGGCATCGCGCGGCACGAGCCTCGATTTCGGTGATTACGGGCTGCAGGCGCTCGCGTGCCGCCGCATCACCGCGCGGCAGATCGAGGCCGCCCGGATCGCGATGACCCGCCACGTCAAGCGCGGCGGCAAGATCTGGATCCGCATCTTCCCCGACAAGCCGGTGTCGAAGAAGCCGGCCGAAACCCGCATGGGCAAGGGCAAGGGCAATCCCGAGGAGTGGGTGGCGCTCGTGAAGCCCGGCCGCATGCTCTACGAGATGGAAGGCGTCGACGAGGCGACCGCCCGCGAGGCGCTGCGCCTCGCTGCGCACAAGCTGCCGGTCCGCACGCGCTTCGTGGCGCGAGGGCATTCGGCATGAAGCCGGCCGAGATCCGAGAGCTGTCGCAAAACGAGCTGCACGCGAAGGCGCGCGAGCTGCGCGCGGAGGCGTTCAACGTGAAGACCAAGCGTGCGACCGGCCAGCTGGAGAATACGGCGAGGCTCAAGCAGCTGCGCCGCGACATCGCTCGCGTGGAGACGATTCTGCGCGAGAAGCGTGAGGCGACGAAGTGAAGAAGCGAGGACTGCGGCGAACACTCGTGGGGCAGGTCGTCAGCAACGCGATGGACAAGACGGTGGTGGTGCGGGTCGAGCGGCTCGTGCAGAACCCAAAGTACGAGAAGTACGTCCGTCGCTATTCGAAGTTCATGGCCCACGACGAGTCGAATTCCTGCGAGGTCGGAGACCGCGTGCAGATCGTCGAGCACCGTCCGATCTCGAAGCGCAAGTGCTGGATGGTGCAGCAGACCTTGTCCAGGCAGGCTCGGGTCTGAGAGGCCGAGGGGGAGAGGGCGGTGATTCAGCAAGAGTCGGTGCTCGAGGTCGCGGACAACTCCGGCGCGCGCAAGGTCGCGTGCATCCGCGTGCTCGGCGGCTCCGGCCGCCGCTATGCGACGATCGGAGACGTGATCGTCGTCGCGGTGAAGGACGCGCTGCCGAATGCGCGCGTGAAGAAGGGAGAGGTGCGCCGCGCCGTGGTGGTGCGGACCTCGCGCAGCGTGGGTCGCCCGGATGGCTCGTTCATCCGCTTCGACGACAACGCGGCGGTGCTGATCGACGCCCAGCGCGAGCCCGTGGGCACGCGCATCTTCGGCCCCGTCGCGCGCGAGCTGCGCGCGCATCGCTTCATGAAGATCATCTCGCTCGCGCCGGAGGTGCTGTAGATGACGCCGCGGATGCTCGAGCGCTACCGCAAGGTGATCGTGCCGAAGCTGATCGACGAGTTCGGGTTCAAGAACCGCAACCAGGTGCCCGCGCTCGAGAAGATCGTCGTCAACATCGGACTCGGCGCCGCGACCCAGAACCCGAAGCTGATGGATACTGCGGTGAACGAGCTCGCGATGATCACCGGGCAGAAGCCGGTGGTGCGACGGGCGCGCAAGTCCGTCGCGAATTTCAAGCTTCGCGAGGGGCAGGCGATCGGCTGCTCGGTGACGCTGCGCGGCGCGCGCATGTGGGAGTTCTTCGACCGGCTGATGAGCGTCTCGCTGCCGCGGGTTCGGGACTTCAAGGGCCTGTCGCCGAAGGCGTTCGACGGCCGGGGCAACTACTCGCTCGGAATCCGCGAGCAGATCATCTTTCCGGAAGTGGATTACGACAAGGTCGAGCACGTCACGGGTCTCAACGTCACCATCTGCACGACGGCGCGCAACGACGCGGAGGGGAAATCCCTGCTCGCGCATCTCGGCGTGCCGTTTCGGCAGTAGTCGGGGTTAGCAGGTGAAATCGCCAT
>DASPGF010000278.1:0-2757 GCA_035620755.1 Myxococcota bacterium | reverse complement strand
CGACAGCTCGCCTGCGCGCGCGGCGCCCTGCGCGGTGAGGGCTCGCGCGATCTGCTGCGCGGCGTCCTCGACCTCGGCGCGGCGGTTCGCGTAGGCATCCGCGACGGCGGCGAGCAGCTGCCGAAACCCGGGCATGCCGTGGCGAGGCTCGGGCGGAAAGTAGGTGCCGCCATAGAACGGCTCGCCGCCGGGCTTGCAGAATACCGTGAGCGGCCAGCCGCCATGCCCGACCATGCGCATCACGGCCTCCATGTAGATCTGGTCGAGGTCGGGCCGCTCCTCGCGGTCGACCTTGATGCAGACGAAGTGGCGGTTCATCACGGACGCCGTGGCGGAATCCTCGAACGACTCGCGCTCCATCACGTGACACCAGTGACATGCGCTGTAGCCGATCGAGACGAGCAGCGGCTTGTCGTCGGCCTTGGCGCGCGCGAGCGCCTCCGCGCCCCATGGGTACCAGTCGACCGGGTTGTGCATGTGCTGGCGCAGGTAGGCGCTCGCCTCGTCGGCGAGGCGATTGGCGGGCCGGTTCGGCTCGGCGTTCGTCAAGGCATTCCCCCGCGCGGCTCCGATCGCCGACGCGGTCGCGGAGGTCGTGCCGCTGCTCGCGCGATTTCCGGCGCGGTCGGTCGCGGCGAGCTCGCGCGTCGGCGCGCGCGCGCGGCGCGGCTGCGCGCCGACCGCGCGCGAAGCCGCGCCGTGAGCGCGCGATCAGGGCTGCTGGGGCGCGTTGCCGGGATCGTCGACCGCGGGCCGATCGCCGGGGCCTCGCCCCTTGCGCTCGTGCTGCTTGCCCTTGCCCTTGCCCTTGCCGGGCGGAGGCGCGTCGCCGCCCTGTGTCTCGTCGCCTTCCGCATCGGCTGCACTCGCGCCGGGCGGCCTTCGCTGCGCGCGTGCCGCCATCTGCTCCTCTCTCGAGAGCTTGCCGTCGCCGTCCGTGTCGAACCGCTTCACGCGGCGCTCGTGCTCCGCCTTGCGAGCCGCCGCCTGTTCGTCGGCCGAGAGCTTGCCGTCGCCGTCCTGGTCGAATTCCGCGATGCGCTTGGCGTGGCGCGCTTCGCGCGCAGCCGCTCGCTCGTCGGGCGAGAGCTTTCCGTCTCCGTCCTTGTCGAACTCTTCGAGCAGCGACGAGCGCCCGTCCCGCCCGCTCGCGGAGTCCTCGGCGTTGGCGTGCTCTGCGATCGCGATCGCGAGCGCGATGCACGCGGCTGCCGTCCACTTGAACGCCCCGAAATTCGCCTTCATGACTTCTCCTGTTGGCTCTGCGCCGCCCCGTCTTCCCATGACTCCATTACTCGATCACTTCATCATTCCATCGGTCCATCGAACGGTTCCCCATCCAGGGATTCGGGATTCCCATTCGCGCCCCGTCCGTCTGACCGGATCCATCCAGTCCCCAGTTGCCAGTTCCCAGTTCCCAGTCCCCGCCGTGTTCCCTGCGGCGTGCGGTCCGGCTTGCCGATGGCGGATCGATCCCGAGCCCACCGCGGCGCGTGGCGGGCGCGGACGATGCGCGGGGAGCGTAGCGCGTCGCCGCCTCCCAAGACCGCGGATGCGCGGCCGCGTCGCCTGGTTGGCGATTCGCGCCGAGGTCCGTAGAGTGGCGCTCGTGACGGACGTGGTGCTCAAGGCGACGCGCGATCGCTCGATCCGCCGCCGGCATCCGTGGATCCTCTCGGGCGCGATCGATCGCACGATCGGCCCCGAGGCGCCCGGCGCGTGGGTGCGCGTGATCTCGGCCGAGGGCGAGGTGCTCGGCTTCGGACATCTCTCGCCCGGCGCCGCGCTGCGGGTTCGAATGCTCACGGCGGGCAAGGAGGCGCCCGACGACGAGCTGATCGCGGAGCGCATCCGGATCGCGGTGGAGCGCCGCCGCGCGCAGCCGCTGCTCGCGGGCTGCGACGCCGTGCGCCTCGTCAACGCCGAGGGCGACGGTCTACCGGGTCTCGTCGTCGATCGCTATGCGGACCTGGTGGTCGCGAAGCTCACGGCCGCGGGCATGCACGCGCGCCGTGCTCGGATCGCGGCAGCGCTGCGCGAGGCGACTGGCGCCGCCGCGGGCTTCGAGCGCGCCGACGCGGTCACGGCGCGCCGCGAGCGCATCGCCGCGGTGAGTGGGCCGCTCTGGGGCGCAGCGCCTACCGACCCGGTCGCGATCTGCGAGCGCGACCGGCGCTATCGCGTCGACGCGGTCGCGGGCCAGAAGACGGGCTTCTACCTCGACCAGCGCGACTCGCGCGATCTGGTATCCGCGCTCGCGAGCGGGCGGCGCGTGCTCGATCTGTTCGCCTACACGGGCGGCTTCGCGGTCGCGGCGGCGCGCGGAGGCGCGCGCTCGGTCGCGCTCGTCGAGAGCTCGGCGCCCGCGCTCGCGCTCGCCGAGCAGCATCTCGCCGCGAACGCGCCCGGCCTGCCCGCGCGCTTCGTCCATCGCGACGTGCACGAGTTCCTGCGCGCGGATCGCGAGTCATACGACCTGATCGCGATCGATCCGCCGCCGCTCGCGCGCAATCTCCGCGACGTCGCGCGTGCGGCGCGCGCCTACAAGGACGCGCTGCTCTTCGCGCTCGCGCGCGCCGCGCCGGGCGCCTATCTGCTCGCGTTCGCGTGCTCGCACCCCATCGACACCGATCTGTTTCGAAAGATCGCGTTCGCAGCCGCGCTCGACGCGGGCCGCACGCTGCAGGTGCTGCGCGGGCTCGGTCCCCCCGTCGATCATCCGGTGTCGATCGACCATCCGGAGGGGAGCTACCTCAC
>DASPGF010000277.1:0-2843 GCA_035620755.1 Myxococcota bacterium | reverse complement strand
GGCGCCGCGAGTCACTTCAATGCGCTGACGGCGTCGCTCGACGCGGGCGGCGGCCAGCTCGCGCTGTACTGGATCCTCGCGCTCGCGGTGATCGCGGTCGTCGAAGCCGGTGCGCTGCTCGGCCCGGGGCTTCCGACCCAGAAGCCGCTCGCGTGCGTGAAGGGAACGCTGCACGCGGGCTTCGCGCTCGCGGTGGTGCTCGGCGCGCTGCAGTACCTGCTGCTCGGCTGAGCGCGCGCGGGGCGCCGTTCCCGGGCTCGCGACGCGGGCCGGTCATTCGGTCTGGCTCGCGAGGAAGGCCCGTCACTCGACCCGGCTCGCGAGGAAGGCCGCGAGGTCGTCGAGGTTCGGCTCGAGGAACTCGAAGCGCGGCATCTGCTGCGAGCCACGCTTCGGCGTGTATCCCGCCGGGTACGCGCCGCGCAGCAGCTTGGCTTCGAGCAGCTCGCGGCTCGCGCCCGCGACCGCGGGGCCCAGTGAGCCCTCCTGCGCGGGGTTGCTGTTGTGACAGACCACGCAGACGTTGCGGTAGATCTTCTCGCCGCGCGCGGCCGCGGAGTCGCGGCTCGGCTCGGAGCCGCAGGCGAGCAGCGCGAACGCCGCGGGCACCGGCGCGAGCCATGCGCGCCATCGCGCTCGGGCTCGCGCGCGCAATCGCCCGCACCCTCGTGCGCCCAGATCCGATCCGCCGCGCATCTCCCCGGCTCCCCGTCTGGAACGAGCTGAAGAAGTTGGAAGCGTCGCAATGTAGCGCCTCACGCGTCGATTCCGGCCGCCCCGATTGACTACGCTCCCGTCCATGCAGAGCCGGCATGGGTGGCGCACGCGCGCGAACGCGCTCACGGCTGTGCGCTTTGCCGCGGCGCCCGCGCTCGTGATTGCGCTTCGCTGCGACGCCGCGCTCGCGGCCGGAGCGCTGTTCGCGCTCGCCGTCGCGAGCGACGTCGCCGATGGCCGGGTGGCGCGCCGCTTCCGCGAGCAGAGCGGCTTCGGACGGCTGCTCGATCACGCCGCCGATGCGGTGTTCGTGACCGCGGGGACCGCGACGCTCGCGCACGCGGGGCTGCTGCCCGCGCTGCTCCCGACGCTGATCGCGGCCGCGTTCCTGCAGTACGCACTCGACGCGAAGTGCTCACGCGCCGCGGGCCCTCGCGGCAGCCGCCTCGGCCGCTGGAACGGCATCGCCTACTACGCGATCGTCGCGATCCCGATCGCGCGCGCTGCGCTCGCGATCGATTGGCCGGATCCGTCGCTGATCATGGCGCTCGGCTGGCTGCTGGTCGGCTCGACGCTGCTGTCGATGCTCGATCGCCTGCTCGGAAGCCGGCTGCGCGGGCTGCGCATCGCGGGCCGCTGGTATCAGTAGGGTCAACTGAGCTCCGGCCAGCCGCGGGTTCGTCGACGACAAGCGGAACTCCCCTGGCGAGCCGGGTCAACCGGGCCCCGGCCAGCGGCGGATCCGTCGACGAGAAGCGGAACTCCCCGGGCTAGCCGAAGAGCTCGCGATTGGCGCGATTGAGGAAGAGCAGCCCGATCGCCGCGTTGAAGAAGATGAAGAAGTTGTGCTGGACGAGCCCGAACGCGGTCAGCTCTGCGGCGTGCTCGGGAAACAGCGTCACCCAGAGCAGGATCGCGACTGCGCGCATCGGGCCGGGTGTGGCGGCGCCGAAGAAGACCACCGGCAGATAGCCGAGCATCTCGAGCCAGCCGGCCTCGACGCCGAACAGGCGAATCGCCGCGGTGTAGACGAAGACCGCGCTGAGCAGTGCGGGCGAGCGCAGCAGCGCGATGCAGCCGTACTGCCAGGGTCGCGCGCGGCGGAACGCGTGCAGCAGCTGCCGATCGCGCAGCGCGCTGTGCGGCGCGATCGCGCCCGCGAAGTACAGCCACCAGAGCACGAGCAGCGCACCGGCCGCGATCGCGAGCCAGGGGATCATGTGGAAGATCGGCGGGAGGCGCTCCCAGCCGAGCCAGACGCCCACGAGCGCCCACGCGAGCAGGTAGTAGAACTCGCAGAACATGATGAACAGCATGCTCGAGCCGACCTGCCAGACCGGAACGCGCTCCCGGCGCTGCAGGTAGAGCGCCATCGCGCCCTTGCCGAGCTGCTCGTTGAGGATCGAGAGGATGTAGCTGCTGCCGCGAATCGGCAGGATGTCGACGTAGCGCACGCGCGCGTTGAACCAGTTGACGACGCGCCATACCACGAGCGAGTCGATCAGGAAGTAGAGCGCCGAGTAGGGAACCATCAACGCGAGCCAGCGCGCCCAGCTCACCCGCGCGAAGATCGCGAGCAGGAACTCGAGCGCGCTCTGGCCCGCGCGCGCGGCCTGCGCGTCGATCCGCGCGTAGAGGTAGCCGAAGCACGCGGCGCTGATCAGCCAGGGGAGCGCTCGTTGCCAGAGCGGCACGCGGATGCGCGGAGTCGGCTCTGCGTGTGCGTCGTCGGGCACGTCGCGCTAGCTCCCGCTCGACCCGCTGGATGGATCGCGACGGGGATTCGCAGCGCGGCTCCGATCGCCCCCACGCGCGCATTCTCCAGCCGTTGCCGACGGGCCCACGCAGCGGCGAAGCGTCTCGTCGAGCGGCGTGAGTCGGATGCCGAGCGCGCGCCGCGCGGGCTCGGGATCGAGCTCGTCGTCGGCGAGGATCACCTCGAGCGCGCTGCGCGTGAGCGGCGGGTTCGCGAGCCAGCGCTCCGCGAGCTCCGCGACGAGCAGCAGCAGGCGCTTCGGAATCGACACCACACAGGGTCGGCGATCGTAGAGCCGCGCGGCGCGCTCGACGAGCTCGCGCTGGGTCACGCTCTCCGGCCCCACGAGATCGAGGACGCGATCGTGTTC
>DASPGF010000276.1:0-3251 GCA_035620755.1 Myxococcota bacterium | reverse complement strand
GAATCGGCAAGTGTGCGGCCGTCCCGCTTCTGAACGCGCCGCACAGTGGGGTCACTCTGGGGTCAGTTTCAGCCAACCCAGGCCAACGCACACCACGTCTCAGGGTACGATCGAATTTCTCCTTGATTGTCGTGGGCTTCGGTGGCGCTGAGCCATTTTCCTAAACCGTGCGTCGCAGGTTCGAGTCCTGCCGGGGGCACCATGAACGCGCTCGCGCGTCAGCCGAGCGCGACGATCGTCGCGATCACGAGAAGGGTGAGCGGCGCGCCGAGGCGCGAGTAGTCGCCGAAGCGGTAGCCGCCCGGGCCATACACCATCGTGTTCGTCTGGTAGCCGATCGGCGTGAGGAACGACGCCGAGGCCGCGACCGCGATCGCGATCGCGAACGGGCGCGCGTCGACGCCGAGGTCGCCCGCGGCCGCGAGCGCGATCGGGAACATCAGCGCGGCCGCGGCGTTGTTCGTGATCATCTCGGTGAGCGCGACGGTCGCCACGACGAGGCCGAGGAGCACGGCCGTCCGGCTCGAGCCGCCGACGAGCTCGACGAGCCCCGACCCGATCGCGTCTGCGAGGCCCGAGTGCTCGAGCGCGAGGCCGACGCCGAGCGAGCCCGCGAGCACGACCACGACGTCGAGGTCGACCGCGTCGCGCGCCTCGCCGGGCGAGAGGACGCCGAGCAGCACGAGCGCGATCGCGGCGAGCAGCGAGGCGTGCAGGATCGGGAGCAGGCCGCTGCCCGCGACCACGACGATTCCGAGCAGCAGCGCGCCGACGATCGCAGCCTGGCGCGTGGTGGTCGGCGGCGAGCCGCCGAGCCGCGAGATCAGCAGGAAGTCGCGGCGGTCGCGCCAGCGGTCGGCGAACTGCGGGTCGGCAAGCAGCAGCAGCGTGTCGCCGAAGTGGAGCTCGACCTCTCCGAGCTTCGCTTGCACGCGCTCGCCCGCGCGGTGGATCGCGACGACCGCGGCCTGGTAGCGCGCGCGGAAGCGCGCGTTCTTGAGCGTGTCGCCGACGAGCGGCGAGTTCTGCCCGACCACGGCCTCGAAGAAGGTGTGCTCGGCGGAATCGAGGCCCGCGAGATGCTGGTGCTCCGCGGACGCGAGGCCGCGCGTCTTCTGCAGGTCGACGACGAGATCCGCGCGCCCAACGAACGTGAGCCGGTCCCCGCCGTGCAGCGTCGACGTCGGCGCGACGGGCGCGATGCGCTCGCCCTCGCGCTCGATCGCGACCAGGAACACGCCCGTGAGGTGTCGCAGCCCGCCTGCCTCGACGGGCTTGCCGTCGAGCGGCCCCTGCGGGACCACGAGCATGCTCACCGCGAACTCGCGCAGGTCCTCCGTGAACTCGCGCCGCGCGCCGCGCCGCGCGGGCAGCACGCTCGGCGCGAGCCAGACGATCATCGCGATCCCGACCGCGGCGACCGGCAGCCCGAGCCGGCTGATCTCGAAGAGCCCCATCGGCGCGAAGCCATTCGCCTCGAGCAGACCCGAGATCACGAGATTGGTCGAGGTGCCGATCGCAGTGACGACACCGCCGAGGATCACCGCGAACGACAGGGGCATCAGGTAGATCGACGGGGATGTGCCGTTTCGCTCCGCCCAGTCGCGCACCTGCGGCAGCAGCATCGCGACGATCGGCGTGTTGTTGAGGAACGCCGACGCCCCGGCGACCGGGACGAGCAGACGTGCGAGCACGCGACGGTCGCTCATCCCGCCGTCGGCGCCGGTCCCGAGGATCCGGGCGGTGAGGCGCTCGAGGGCGCCCGTCTTCTCGACCGCGCGTGCGACCACGTAGAGCGCGGCGACGGTGATTGGCGCGGCGTTGCTGAAGCCCGCAAACGCCTGCGCGGGCGTGACGACGCCCGCGACGAGCAAGAAGATCACCGCGCCCATCACGCCGAGCGCCGGAGCGACGAGCTCGCGAATCAAGATCACGAGCAGGGCCACGACGACGCCCAGCGTCAGCCACGCCTCCCACGCCACGTCGCTCCTCCCGATTTCCAGGTGCGCGCCATTCTAGCGGGCTGTCGGCTCGAGACACCCGCGCGACGGCGCCGGAATTGTGTTTGCGCTCGCGGCGCCTACCATAACCGCGCTCCAGGGCCTGACAGGAGAGCGCGTGGACGATCTCGGAACCCTCGCCGACCTCGCCGAGATCTTCGGCGCGCTCGTCGTGCTCGGCGGCCTCGCGTTTGCGATGGTCCAGATGCAGCACTACCGCCAGCAGCGCCGCGAGACCGCCGCAATCGAGCTGCTGCGCTCGTTCCACAACCCCGAGTTCTCGCGCTCGCTGCGCGCCGTGCTCGCGCTTCCCAAGGGCGTGCTCAAGGCCGACATGAAAGGCTGCAGCGACGACGTGGAGAACGCGATCATGGTGGTCGTGCTCACGTTCGAGTCGATCGGCGTGATGGTGTTCCGCCGCATCGTGCCGCTCGCGATGGTCGACGAGCTGATGGGCGGCGTGTGCGTGGAGGCCTGGGAGCGCCTCGAACGCTTCACCCAGGAGTTTCGGCTGCAGCGCGACCGCGCGACGATGAGCGAATGGTTCGAGTGGCTCGCCGCGCGCCTCCGCGAGAGCCATGCGCGCCATGGCCGGCCTCCCGCGTACGAGCAGTACCGGAGCTGGCGCGCATGAGCTTCGAGCTCAAGGTGATCGGCGCGGGCCTCGGGCGAACCGGCACGACCTCGCTGCACGAAGCACTCGCCTTGCTGCTCGGCGGTCCGTGCTTCCACATGCTCGCCTATCGAGCGCATCCGGAGCTCATGGCGCCCTGGAGCGCGCTCGCACGCGACATTCCGTTGCGTAGCGCGGTGAAAAGTCGAACGCGGATTCCAGCCTCGCAGTGGGAGCGCCTGATGCCGGGCTGCGTGGCGTGCGTCGACGAGCCCGCGGCCTTCTACTGGCGGCAGCTCGCCGAGGCGTTTCCGAAGGCGCTCGTGATCCTCTCGCTGCGCGACATCGACAGCTGGTGGGAGTCCGTGTTCCACGTCTTCGAGGATTTCGAGCGCGAGGCGAGCGACCCGGCGGGAATGAGCGACGAGCGCCGCGCGTTCCACGCGTTCACGCAGGCGATCTATCCCGAATGGCGCGACGCCCCGGTCGAGGCCGTCGAGAAGGCGATGTTCGAAGAGCACAATCGGCGCGTGCTCGAGCACGCGGAGAGCGACGCGGGCTTCCGCAGCCGGCTGCTCGTGTGGCGCGTCGAGCAGGGCTGG
Source organism: Myxococcota bacterium (assembly GCA_035620755.1). Lineage (GTDB taxonomy): Bacteria > Myxococcota_A > UBA9160 > UBA9160 > SMWR01 > JACZVU01. Next base: position 36 of record DASPGF010000276.1, on the reverse strand, counting down.
GCGCCGATCTGCGCTGCGCTCGGCGTCGAGGTGCCC
>DASPGF010000275.1:0-2203 GCA_035620755.1 Myxococcota bacterium | reverse complement strand
TCCGCGCGCCGCCAGGCGCGCATCGGTTGCGCTTCGCGCCGCGATGGGATTCCATTCGGCGGCTCGCAAGCGGCGACCGGCCAACGGCGACGCCGCGCGCAGGTGCGCGGGCGCCTGAAGGCGCGCAAGGCTCGTAAAGCGTGTAAAGAGCGGAAAGAGTGAACTGGCGGGTGCTACGCCCAGCCTCGGAGGGAGCGCATGGCGACTCAGATGTTCATCGGCGGAACCTGGACGGATGGCATGGCGAAGCAGACCCAGCGCGTGACGAGCCCCGCGACGGGCAAGCCGCTCGGCGAGGTGCCGATCTCCACCGCGGCGGACGTCGACGCCGCGGTGAAGGCGGCCAGGAAGGCGCAGCGCGAGCTCGAGGCGATGACGGTCTTCGAGCGCTCGGCGCTCTGTCACCGCGTCGCCGAATTGCTCGAGTCGCGGGTCGACGAGCTCGCGCGCGAGCTCGCGCTCGAGCAGGGCAAGCCGTTCGCGACCGAGGCGCGCGAAGAGATCCACCACTCGGCGGGAAACTTCCGGCTGCACGCCGAAGAGGGAATCCGGCTCGACACGCAGGTGATGCCGAGTGAGACGCGCGGCAAGCTGCTGTTCACGCTGCGCAAGCCGATCGGCATCTACGCGCTGATCACGCCCTGGAACTTTCCGCTGCTGATCCCCGCCGAGCTCGCGGCGCCCGCGCTCGTGACGGGCAACGCGGTGATCCTCAAGCCGAGCGAGTTCACGCCGCTGATTGCGGCGCGGCTGGTCGAGATCTGCGAGCAGGCGGGCTTCCCGCCGGGCTCCGTCAACCTGGTGTACGGCGCGCGCGAGACCGGTGAAGCGCTTGTGACGCATCCGGGTGTCACGGGAATCGCGTTCGTCGGCAGCGCGGCGACGGGCGAGGCGATCGTGCGCGCAGCCGGCATGAAGCGCACCATGATCGAGGCGAGCGGCAACGGCCCGCAAATCGTGCTCGAGGATGCGGATCTCGACGCCGCAGCCGCGGCCGCGGTGCGCGGCGCAGCGTTCACGGCAGGGCAGGTCTGCGTGGCGACCGAGCGCGTGCTCGTGCAGCGCAAGGTGCACGACGAGTTCGTCGATCGCCTGCTCGAGGACGCGCGCAAGGTGGTGCTCGGCGACCCGATGGATCCGAAGACGACGATGGGACCGCTCAACAACGAGCCCACCGCGGCGAAGATGGACCGGCACCTCAGCGATGCGCTCAAGAAGGGCGGCAAGCTGCTGCTCGGCGGCGAGCGCGCGTCGGGCTTTCCGACCCAGCTCTACTACCCGATGACGGTGGTCGACTCCGTCGGCACGGATCAGCTGCTGTTCCGCGAGGAGTCGTTCGGCCCGGTGCTCCCGATCACGACGTTTGCGAGCGATGACGAGGCGATCGCGCTCGCGAACGACAGCGATCTCGGCCTACAGGCGGCGGTGTTCACCTCGAGCCTCAAGCGCGCGTTCCGCTACGTGCACGAGATCCGCGCGGGCAATCTCCAGATCAACGAGTCGACCTGTTATTTCGAAGGGCGGCCGCCGTTCGGCGGCGCGGCGGGCACGAAATCGGGCTGGGGGCGCATCCAGATCCAGGATTTCACCGACCTGCGGACGATCTCGATCGACTACGAGCACGCGCGCGACTGACGCAGCAGCGGAGGCGGGTGCCGGGATTGCGGCGTGAGCGTCGACCCGTGTAGCGGCCGGGATCTCGCCACGCGCTGCTGCATCGCGGGAGGCGGGCCCGCGGGCATGCTGCTGGGCTTCCTGCTCGCGCGCGCGGGCGTGCGGGTGACGGTGCTCGAGAAGCACGCGGATTTCCTGCGCGACTTTCGCGGCGACACCGTTCACCCCTCGACGCTGCAGATTCTCGACGAGGTCGGGCTGCTGCCGCGCTTCGAGAAGCTGCGCCAGACCCGCGTGCAGCAGATCAGCGTGCAGATCGGCGGGCAGCTCCAGCCGGTGATCGACTTCCGCCGGCTGCGGCCGTTCGACTACGTGGCGCTGGTTCCGCAGTGGGATTTTCTCGACCTGCTCGCCGACGAGGCAGCGCGTTTTCCGGAGTTCGATCTGCGCATGCGCTGCGAGGCCACCGGTCTGATCGAGGAGCGCGGGGCGGTCGTCGGCGTGCGCGCGCGCTCCCCCGAAGGCGAGCTCGCCATTCGCGCGGACGTCGTGGTTGCCTGCGATGGACGCAACTCGACGCTGCGCGGAG
>DASPGF010000274.1:0-6426 GCA_035620755.1 Myxococcota bacterium | reverse complement strand
AAGCTGGTCGAGCCGCTGCGCGAGCTGTTCAAGGACGAGGTGCGCGCGGCCGGCCGCCAGCTCGGCCTGCCCGAGACGATCGTGGGGCGGCATCCCTTCCCGGGGCCGGGCCTCGCGATCCGCATCCTCGGCGAGGTCACGCAGCGCAGCCCGATCACGTGATCGTAGGTGCGCTCGTCGCCCATCACGCCGACGCTCTGGATCGGCAGGAACACCGCGAACGCCTGCCAGAGTGAGTCGTAGAGGCCCGCGCGCGCGATCTCCTGCACGACGATCGCGTCGGCCGCGCGCACGGCCGCGAGCCGCTCGGGGTTGACCGCGCCGACGATGCGCACGGCGAGGCCCGGGCCCGGGAACGGGTGCCGCATCAGCGCGCGCTCGGGGAGCCCGAGCTTGCGGCCGACCTCGCGCACCTCGTCCTTGAACAGCTCGCGCAGCGGCTCGACGAGAGCCAGGCGCATGCACTCGGGAAGCCCGCCCACGTTGTGGTGGGTCTTGATGGTCGCGGACGGACCCTTCACGGACACGCTCTCGATCACGTCGGGATAGAGGGTTCCCTGCACGAGGAAATCCGCGCCGCCGAGCCGGTCGGCCTGCTCCTGGAACACCTCGATGAACACGCGCCCGATGATCTTGCGCTTCTGCTCGGGATCGGTCACGCCTGCGAGCTCGCGCAGGAAGCGCTCCTCGGCGCTGGCCACCTCGAGCGAGAAGCCGTGCGCCTCGTCGAACAGGCTCTCGACCTCCGCGCGCTCGCCCGCGCGCAGCAGGCCGTTGTCGACGAAGATGCAGCGCAGCTGGCTGCCGATCGCGCGCTGCACGAGCGCCGCCGCCACGCTCGAATCCACGCCACCCGAGAGTCCGCAGATCACCCGGCCCGCGCCGACCTGCGCGCGGATCCGCGCGACCGCGTCCTCGATGAACGTGTCCATCGACCAGCTCGGCACGGCGCCGCAGATCGAGAGCGCGAAGTTGCCGAGCATCGCGCGGCCGCCCTCGGTGTGCGCGACCTCGGGGTGGAACTGCACACCCCAGAGCGGCCGCTCGCGGTGGCGAATCGCCGCGAACGGCGAGCCGTCGCTCGTCGCGAGCGTCTCGAAGCCCTCGGGCAGCCGCAGCACGCGATCGCCGTGGCTCATCCACACCACGCGCTCGACGCCGCCCGGGAGGCTCGCGAACAGCGGGTCGTCGCGCTCGATCTTGAGCAGCGCGCGCCCGTACTCGCGGTCGTCGGCCTTCTCGACGAGCCCGCCGAGGTGGTGGGCGAGCAGCTGCAGCCCGTAGCAGATGCCGAGGATCGGGCAGCCGAGCTCGAGGATCGCGGGGTCGAAGCGCGGCGCGCGCGCGTCGAGCACACTCGCGGGGCCGCCCGAGAGGATGATGCCCGCGGGCCGCGAGGCGCGCAGCGAGCGCGCATCGAGCGTGCCGGGCTGGATCTCGCAGAACACGCCCTGCTCGCGGATGCGCCGCGCGATCAGCTGGCTGTACTGCGCGCCGAAGTCGAGCACGACGATCCGATCGCCTTCGAACGCGCGCTGGGGAAGGGTCGTGACCATTCGCGCTTCATCCACTCCCGCGCCGCAACCGCCGCGCCGCGCGGGGCTCGCCTGGGTTGGGGATCGCCTCGATCGCAAGCTAGTCGATTCGGTAGTTCGGGGCTTCTTTGGTGATGATCACGTCGTGGACGTGGCTCTCCTGGAGCCCCGCCGCGGAGATGCGCATGAAGCGCGCGCGCCGCCGCAGCTCGTTCAGGTTCGCGGCGCCGATGTAGCCCATGCCGGAGCGCAGGCCACCGACGAGCTGGTAGATGTTGCTCGTGAGGCTGCCGCGGTAGGGGATGCGCCCCTCGATGCCCTCGGGCACGAGCTTCGAGCGGTCGCGCACGTCGGCCTGGAAGTAGCGGTCGGCGCTGCCGTCGGTCATCGCGCCGAGCGAACCCATGCCGCGGTAGACCTTGTAGGAGCGCCCCTGGTAGAGGACGACCTCGCCGGGCGCCTCGTCGGTTCCCGCGAACAACGCGCCGATCATCACCGTCGATGCGCCCGCGGCGAGCGCCTTGACGACGTCGCCCGAGTACTTGATGCCGCCGTCCGAGATCACCGGCACGCCGGCCTTCTGCGCGACCGCCGCGCAGTCGAGCACCGCTGTGAACTGCGGCACGCCCACCCCCGCGATTACGCGCGTGGTGCAGATCGAGCCCGGGCCCACGCCGACCTTCACCGCCGATACGCCGCTCTTGATCAGCGCCTCGCAGCCTTCGGGCGTCGCGACATTGCCGCCGATCAGCGGCAGCTCGGGGAAGGTGCGCCGCAGCGACAGCACGGCGTCGAGCACGCCCTGCGAGTGCCCGTGCGCGGTGTCGACGACGACCACGTCGACGCCCGCGTCGACGAGCGCCTGCGTCCGCTCGATGCGCTGCTCGTCGACGCCCACCGCCGCGCCGCACAGCAGCCGTCCGAGCGAATCCTTCGACGCGTAGGGGAAGCGCTCGCTCTTCTCGATGTCCTTGATGGTGATCAGGCCGCAGAGCACGCCGCGCGCGTCGACGACGAGCAGCTTCTCGATGCGGTGCTGGTGGAGCAGCTCCTTGGCGCGCTCGATGGTCGTGCCCGGCGGAACCGTGACGAGGTTCTCGCGCGTCATGACCTTGGAGATCTCCTGGTGGGTGTCGCGCACGAAGCGCAGATCGCGGTTCGTGAGGATGCCGACCGCGCGGCCGTCGCGCGTCACGGGCACGCCGGAGATCCGGTAGCGCGCCATCACCTCGAGCGCCTCGTAGATGCGCTGCTCGGGCCGCATCGTGATGGGGTCGACGATCATCCCCGACTCGCTGCGCTTGACCTTGTCGACCTCGGCGGCCTGCGCGCGGATCGAGAGATTCTTGTGGATCATGCCGATCCCGCCGTTTTGGGCCAGGCAGATCGCGGTCTCGTGCTCAGTGACGGTGTCCATCGCGGCCGAGAGGAGCGGGATGTTGAGGTGGATCTCGCGCGTCAGCGAGCAGCCGAGGTCGACATCCGCGGGCAGCACGTCGCTCGCGCCGGGCGCGAGCAGGACATCGTCGAACGTCAGAGCCTCGCGGATGGGGCTGTCGCTCATGTCGCTGCGGGTTCGCTCGCTCGCTGCCGGGTGGGTGGAGCGCGCCGCGTTCACCCCGATGCGCGGCTCCGATTGGCGAAAGAGAATAGGCGTTGGAGATGGAGCGGTCAACCGGGCGTCCGCGTCAAACGCAGTTTCAGGGCAGGATCCGCAAGAACATCTCGCGCAGCAGCACGTCCGCGGTCGCGCCCTTGCCGATCGGGATCAGGAACAGCGAGCTGTCGTCGAAGATCGAGAGATTCTCGCGCAGCGCGTCGGCCTCCACGGCCGCGTCCTTCTCGAGCAGCAGCAGGTGGAAGATGCGCGCGCGGGGGACACCACGCAGCGTCTCGACGACCGGTCGCACGGCCTCGAGCGCGGTCGAGACGGGCCCCGTGAGCACGAGCAGGATCGCCACGCAGCCGTGGCCCGCGAGCGGCCAGATCGCCGCGAAGCGCGAGTCTGCGGGCACCTCGACGAACTCGATGCCGACCGCATCGTCCACCGCGAGCCGGCCGAGCACGCCCAGGCGGTCGATCGCCGCCGCGTCCGCGCCGCCGCGCAGCATCGCACCGGGGAGCCTCTTCACCAGGCGCGTGAGCTCGCGCGAGCCCGAGGGATCGGACGCGACCACGAGCAGGCGTGCGTCATGCACGCCGGGCGCGGGGTTGTCGCCGAGGCCCATCCACTCGCGCAGCCGTACGCCCGGAGCATCCGAGAACAGCCGCGCGCCGGTGTCCGGTTGCACCTCCGCGGACGCGTCGCGCAGCTCGACCATGCCGCGCTCGATCAGCGTGTGCAGCGTGCGCAGCACGAGATAATCGGGGAACGAGCAGTGATCCACCACGTCGCTCACGCGCGAGTAGGCCTCGAGCACGAGCAGCACTTCCTGCGTGAGCGGCTGGATCACGACCGGCAGCGACGAGCGGCGCACCTTGAGATGAACGCTCGCGTCGAGCGGCGGCAGCTGATCCGCGCAGCGCGCCCACTCCTGGTTCTGCCGCAATCCCTCCTGCAGCAGCGCGCGCGTCGGCTTGCCGAGCGAAGGCTGCTCGGTGACCACGCCGGGCGCGAACGCGAACTGGCCGCGATCCCACGCGAGCATTCGGTAGAGCGCCTTCTCGCCCGTCGCGGAGTCGAGCTCGACGCAGATCACCTCGCCGGCTCGCAGCGCGACGCGCCCGGTCTGCGCGCCGTCCGCATCGGCTCCGCGCCGCAGCGCGATCACGCCGCTCTTCTGACTCACGTGGAACAGCTGCAGCAGGTCCGCGAGCGGAAGCTGCGAGAGATCGCCCTCCACACCCCCCACACCTTCGCTCGAGCGCGCGCGCGAGGCGGTGCCGCGGTCGCGAGCCTCGACGAGCTCGCGCGCGCGCGCCGCAAGCGCATCCGTCTCGACCTTCGGGCCGAAGATCTCCGCACCCGCGACCTCGCGCGCGGCGTCGGCGCGGTTGTCGGCGAGGTAGACGAGCCCGACCGTACGCGTGCGCGGATTCGCGCGCAGGATGCCGCCGAGCTGCGCGCCGTCGATCAGCGGCAGCGCGAGCTGCGCGATCAGCAGCAGCGGCGGCTCGAGCAGCGCGCCTTCGAGCGCCGCGGCGCCATGGGTGAACAGCCGCGCGCGCAACCCGAGCTGCTCGCACGCGGTCGCGATGCGTTTGCCTCGCTGGAAATCCGCATCGGCGATCAGGACCGACACGCTTACGCGCTCCGCGCCGGGGCGAGCTCGTGCTGCGCGCGCAGCGCGAGGTGCTCGACGAGATTGCGATCGCAGGTCTGGAAGAAGCGCGTGCGCTCGCGCGCGCCCGCGCCCTCGCACACCATCGCGTACGCGCAGCCCTCGCCGAAGTAGATCAGGAAAGCGGGCAGCCGATCGGCGCGCGGCGCGGCGATCCAGCTCACGTTCGGGAACGCCGCGTCGCCGGCCTCGCGCTTGGGCGGCTCGCCGATCGCGAAGATCGAGGTCGACGCGGCGCGGTCGCCGAGCGCCTCGAGGCCCGCGATCAGCGCGTCGCGCAGCCAGCCCCCCGGCGACGCGAACAGCAGCGAGCGGCTCGAGGTGCGGCGCGCGGGCTCGGCGAGCACGAACTCGGCGATCTGCGCGACCGCCTCGCGGCGCTCCTCGCCGCCCCGCGCGAGCAGCGGTGCGAGGCACGCGACGAGCGGCCGGTCGTCGAGCACCATCTCGCGCACCCAGCTCGACGCCTCGCCCTCGATGCGCTCGTCGAGCAGCCGCAGCAGCGTCTCGAGCTGCGTTCCGTCCGACGGATAGCTCGCCGCGGACACGTGGATCTTCGCGCGGCTCTTCGGCCCGAGCAGCGCGAGCACGTCGCTCGCCTGCAGCTCGTCGAAGGCGCGGCGCTTGAACTGCGCGGCACCGAGCACGTCCGTCTCGGGCAGCAGCACGAGGAAGCGGCCGTGGCCGTCACTCGAGAGCAGGTCCGAAGCGCGCTGGATTCGCGTGAGCTGCGCGATCGCCTTGGCGATCCACTGGCGGAAGGCGAGGTCTCCGAACTGCGCGCGCAGCCCCTCGAGCGGCCCGATCTCGACCTTGAGGATCGAGAAGCAGCGCCCGTGCCGGCTCGCCTTCTCGACCTCGCTGCGCGCCACGCCGAAGAAGTACTCAAAGTCCGTCGCGCCCGCGGCGGTGTCCTCGCCCGTCTTGCGCTCGAGCGCGCGGTAGCGCAGCGCATTGCAGAGCGCCGTCTGCGCGAACTGCGCGAACTTCTCGGCGCTCGAGCGGTCGACCGCGTCGAACGCCTCGCCGCCGACCTTGTCCGTCAAGCGGATCAGGCCCACCACGCGCGACTCGTCGCGCAGCGCGAGGTAGAGCGCCTCGCGCCCGTCGCCCTCGCGCTCGCCCCAGCGGAGCATCGCCGAGCACGAGGCCTGCTGCGCGAGCTCCGCGGGCAGGTCGCCGAGCGCGACCCACTCCTGCTCGTTCTCGACGCGCACGAGGCCGCGCGCGCACGCGAGCTCGAGGCCGCCGCGGTCCGGCCGCGTCGCCGCCCAGAGCACACCGCCCTGCGCGCCCGTCTCGACGCAGAGTCCGTCGACGATGCGCTCCGCGAGCGGCTCGATGGTCAAGATCGCGAACAGCGCGGTCGCGCGGCTCAGCAGGCTGCGCTCGTCGAGATATTCGATGTTCTCGCTGAGCAGCTTGCTGTGCTCGTTGCGCAGGCGCCTGCTCTGCAGCACGTCCTCGAGCGTGCTCACGAGCGCGTCGCGATCGAACGGCTTGAGCAGGTACTCGGTGGCTCCGAGCTTCATCGCATCGACCGCGGCCTTGATGTCGAGCACGCCGGTCACGACGACGATGTCCTGGTCGGGGTTGCGCTGCTTGACGCG
>DASPGF010000273.1:0-3877 GCA_035620755.1 Myxococcota bacterium | reverse complement strand
CGCCCGCTGCTCGAGCAGCTCGCGCTCGAGCCCGGCGCTCCGCTCTCGTACGCGCGCTACCGGATGGGCGAGCTGCGCGTCGCACACCGCATCGCGTACGACGTCGCGGCGAACTGGAAGATCATCCACGACAACTTCAACGAGTGCCTGCACTGCCCGTCGGTACACCCCAACCTCTCGAGAATCGTGCCGATCTACCGCAAGGGGCGCGTCTTCGAGGACGAGCGCCCCGACGGCGGTGTGAGCTTCGACACGGGGATGAACACCTTCACCGACAGCGGCACGAGCGCGCTGCCGGAGCTGCCGGGGCTCACGGACGTCGATCGCCGCAGCTACTACGGCTATTCGATCTTCCCGAACGTGCTCGCAAATCTGGTCTCGACCGGAATCATGACCTACACCCTCTACCCGCGCGGCGCCGATCGCACGACGATCGTCTCGGAGTATCTCTACCGCCCCGAGGTGATCGCCGCGGAGGGCTTCGACTGCAGCGACATGGTGAAGTTCCTCGACCAGGTGAGCGTCGAGGATTGGGCGGTCTGCGAGAAGGTCCAGCAGGGCATCCGCTCGCGCGGCTACGAGCGCGGCGTATACCCGCGCGAAGACAGCATCCTGCGCGGATTCGCCGAGCGCTATCTCGCGGAGCGCGGCCCGGCATAGCGCGCAGACGGGCGCCGGCGCTCCCGGGCGACCGCCGAGCGCCGGATCTCCATGGCGACCGATCTCACCGACGGCTCCGTTTCGCGGCATCTGCGCGTCCAGGCGACGCCGATGGCGGTCGGCCTGCTCGCGATCATCTCGTTCGACGTCGTCGATCTGTTCTTCGTGTCGCGGCTCGGCGATCTGCCGCTCGCGGCGATCAGCTTCTGCGGCCCCGTGGTGTGGTTCCTCGGCTCGGTCGCGATCGGCTACGAGGCGGGCGCGGCGTCGTGCGTATCGCGCGCGGCGGGCGCGGGCGACCGCGCGCGCGCGGCGCGGCTCACCACCGATGCGGCGCTGCTCGCTCTGTTCGCGACGATCGCGCTGTGCGCGATCGGCCTGCTCACGATCGAGCCGGTGTTCTCGGCGCTCGGCGCGAACGACGAGCTGATGCCGCTGATTCGCGACTATATGAGCATCTGGTACATCAACGAGCCGGTCGCGGCCGTGATGTGGACCTGCCTCGCGTCGATGCGCGCGCGCGGCAACACCGCGCTCGAGGGCAAGGTGATCGCGGCGGCGGCGCTGCTCAACGCGATCCTCGACCCGATCTTCATCTTCGGCCTGCTCGGCGCGCCGCGGCTCGAGATCGCGGGCGCCGCGTTCGCGACGCTGCTCGCGAACCTGCTGATGCTGAGCTTCACGCTGTTCTACCTCGCGAAGCGCGTGCGGGTGTTCGCGACGCCGTTTGTAAAGCTCGCGCGCATCGCGGCCTCGTGGCGCAACCTGCTCGTGATCGGGCTGCCCGCGATCCTCACCAACGCGATCATCCCGATCTCGAACGGCATCGTGCTCGCGCTCGTCGCGACGCATGGCGTGGCCGCGGTCGCGGGCTTCGGCATCGCGATGCGCATCGAGCCCGTCGCGCTGATCCCGTTCTACGCGCTCTCCGCGGTGTCGAGCCCCTTCTTCGGGCAGAACAGCGCGGCGGGCAAATACGAGCGCCTGGTCGAGGCGCGCCGCATCACGAGCCGCTTCTGCCTGCGCTTCGGCCTGCTGCTCGCGATCGCGCTGTGTCTGCTCGCGCGGCCGCTGGCCTCGCTGTTCACCGAATCGGTCGAGATCCGCGATATCGCGGTGATCTACATCTGGCTGGTGTCGCTGAGCTACGGTAGCCACGGGCGCGTGATGTCGGTGAACGCCGCGTTCAACGGCATGGGGCGGCCGCTGCCCGCGGTGCTGATCTCGTCGATGCGCGTCGCGATCGTGTTCCTGCCGATCGCGCTGCTCGGCCGCTGGCTGATCGGCCTGCCGGGTCTGTTCGGCGCGGCTGCGCTGTCGAACCTCGGCGTGAGCTGGATCGCGTACCGCTGGCTCGGAAGTCACATCGGCGCCTCCGATGCCGCGGAGGGAAATCGATGAAGATCGACCGGCGCGGCTTCCTGCGCGTGCTCGGCGGCGTCGCCGCGCTGCTCACGGGTCGCGCGCACGCGGCGCTGCCCGCGTCGGGAGCGGGGCGCTTCGACGTGCACCAGGCGACGCGCAACACGCGCCTCGGCGCGCTCGGTGCGCGCCGGCCGCGGCTGAGTGCGGCGCCGCTCGACCACAAGCCGTATCCGGGTGCGCGCCGCGTCGAGCTGCCCGCGCCGGCCGTCGATGCGGCGCGCACGCTCGCCGCGATCGTGCGGCAGTGGTCGCCCGCGCCGCGCTTCGGCGCCGGCGAGATCACGCTCGCGCAGCTCGGTCGCCTGCTGCACTACACCAATGGCGTCACGCTGCGCGACACTTCGGGCCGCGGTGCGCCCGCGCGGCGCGCGGCGCCATCCGCGGGAGCGCTCTACGCGGGCGAAGTCTACGTCGCGGCCGCGCGCGTGCAGGGCCTCGCGCCGGGCATCTACAACTACGACGTCGCGCGCCACCGGCTCGTCGAGGTCGCGCGCGGCTTCGAGCTCGCGCGGCTCGCGGAAGCGATCGAGCAGCCCGCGCGGCTCGAAGGCGCGTGCGCGGCGATCCTGCTCACGAACGTGTTCGGCCGCTACTCGTGGCGCTACGCGAATCGCGGCTACCGCTACGCGCTGATCGACAGCGGTCACATCGGCGAGAATCTGCGACTCGCCTCGGAGTCGGCCGGGCTCGCGCAGCGCGACTTTCTCGATTTCCGCGACGATCGGCTCGACGCGCTGCTTGCGATCGACGGCATCGAGGAGGCGGTCTGCTCGGTGTACGCGATCGGCACGCGCGGAGCTGCACGCGACGAAGAGAGCGCGCACGAGGTGGACCCCGCGCGCAGCTGGGTCGAGGCGCAAGCGCTGAGCGGCTTCGAAGCGCGCGGCTCGATCACCGAGCGCTATCACGCGGCGACGCGGCTCGTGCTGGGCGCGGCGGCGGGCGCGGGCGCGGCGGCCGGCGCGCGCGCTGCGATTCCCACGGCCGCGGCGTGGCGCGCGCGCGAGTCGGATCGCGCGCTGCCCGCGCGTGTGGGCGCGCCCTCGATGCGACTCGAGGACGCGATCCAGATCCGGCGCTCGACCGCGCGCTTCGATGCGGGGGAGATCTCGCTCGAGGATCTCGCGCTCATCCTCGAGCTCGCTCACGGCCACGCCGCGCTCGCGCGCAGCCCGGGCATCGAGCTCGACCTGGTCGTCCACCGCGTCGCGTCGCTCGCGCCCGGCCTGTATCGCTACGACCGCGAGGGGCATCGCCTCGGCGAGCGCAAGCCGGGCTCGCTCGTCGACGCGTTCACGCGCGTCTGCCTCGGGCAGGCGAAGGCGGGCAGCGCCGCGGTCGGCGTGCTGATGATCGCGCGCCTCGGCGAGGCTCGCGCGCTCGCGCGCTCGCGCCGCTACCGCGACCTGCTCGTCGAGGCGGGCGCGATCGGACAGCGCATCTACCTCGCGGCCGAGTCGCTGAAGCTGTCGGCGCGCAACCTCGCCGCCTTCATCGACGACGACCTGAACGCGTTGCTCGGTGTCGACGGCGAGCGCGAGGCGGCCGTGCATCTCACGATGCTCGGGCCCGGCGACTGAGCAGGCACAGCTCGCGGACGCTCGACGGCAGCCCGCAGGTCACGGGCGCATCTCGGCGCGCTCACAGCAGCTTTCGCAGCTGCCGCGCCGCTACACCTGGCACTCCGTCTAGCCGATGGGGTTAGCCTCGGGCACCGTGCGCGAGGAGGTTCCAGAGCGTGGCTTCGAGAACGCGTGAGACCGGACCGCGAAGTAGCCGCGCAGCGCGCGCG
>DASPGF010000272.1:0-2129 GCA_035620755.1 Myxococcota bacterium | reverse complement strand
GGCTCCGATGGGACCGCTCGCGCGAAACACGCGCCTGTGCCGGCTCCGATCCGAGCAGCCGTCGCGCGGTCCGCGATCAGGCAGGCGATTCGAGCGCCTGGTCGAGGACCGCCTCGATCGTGTCGACGAGGCGGATCTCGAGCTGGTCGCGCACCTCCTGCGGCACCTCGACCAGATCCTTCTCGTTGCGCCGCGGCAGGATCACGCACTCGATGCCCGCGCGCGCGGCCGCGAGGACCTTGCCCTTGATGCCGCCGACGGGCAGTACGCGTCCGCGCAGCGAGATCTCGCCCGTCATCGCGACCTTGCCGCTCGCCTTCCTGCCGGTCAGCGCGGAAACGAGCGCGGTGACGAGCGCGATCCCCGCGGAAGGGCCGTCCTTGGGGACGGCGCCCGCGGGCACGTGCAGGTGGAGCTCGCACGCGTCGAAGATGGCGCGATCCACCCCGATCTTCGCGGCGTTGGCGCGAATCCACGACAGCGCCGCCTCGGCGGACTCCCGCATCACGTCGCCGAGCTGGCCCGTGAGGCGCAGGCGCAGCCCTTCTCCGCCGCGAATCAGTGTCGCCTCGATGAACAGGATGTCGCCGCCGTGTTGTGTATGGGCGAGGCCGATCACGACGCCCGGCATCACCGTGCGCTCCGCGACCTCGGCGAGGTGCGGCGGCGCCCCGAGCGCATTGGCGACGAACTTGGCGTCGATCTCGATGCTTGAGATCTCGCGCTGGCTCGCGACGCTGCGCGCGGCCTTTCGCATGAGCGTGGCGATCTGGCGCTCGAGATTGCGAACGCCCGCCTCGCGCGTGTATTCGCGCACCAGCTTGTCGAGCGCCTCGTCGTGGACGCGCACGCGCTCGGGGGTGAGGCCGTGCGCCTCGAGCTGCTTCGGCACGAGGTGGCGGCGCGCGATCGCGAGCTTGTCGCGCTCCGTGTAGCCCGGCAGCTCGATGACCTCCATGCGGTCCAACAGCGCCGGCGGAATGGTCGCGAGCGTGTTCGCGGTGGCGATGAACAGCACCTTCGACAGGTCGAACGGGACCTCGAGGTAGTGGTCGCTGAACGCGTGGTTCTGCTCGGGGTCGAGCACCTCGAGCAGCGCCGAGGAGGGATCGCCGCGAAAATCGCCGCCGAGCTTGTCGATCTCGTCGAGCAGGAAGATCGGGTTGCGGGTTCCGGCGCGCCGCAGGCTCTGGATGATGCGCCCCGGCATCGCGCCCACGTAGGTGCGCCGGTGGCCGCGGATCTCGGCCTCGTCGCGCACGCCGCCGAGCGAGGCGCGCGCGAAGGCGCGCCCCATCGCGCGCGCGATCGAGCGGCCGAGCGAGGTCTTGCCGACTCCGGGCGGGCCGACGAAGCACAAGATCGGGCTCTTCGCGGCGGGCGCGAGCTTGCGCACCGCGAGGAATTCGAGGATGCGGTCCTTGACCTTCTCGAGATCGTGGTGGTCCGCATCGAGGATCTCGCGCGCCGCGGGTAGATCGAGCTTGTCCTCCGACTCCTTGGACCAAGGCAGTTCCGCCATCCACTCGATGTAGGTCCGGATCAGATGTCGGTCGGGCGCGAGCTGCGGCAGCGCGGCGAGACGCTTGAGCTCTCGATCGGCCTGCTCGCGCGCCGCCACGGGCAGGTTCGCGGCATCGATCTTCTCGCCGAGCTCCTCGGCCTCGCGGATGCTCGGATCCGATTCTCCGAGCTCCTTCTCGAGCTCGCGCATGCGCCGGCGCAGCAGCCGCTCGCGCCGGCCCGGCTCCATGTCGTCGGATTCGGTTTTCTCGCTGAGCGCGCGCTGCGTCTCGGCGATCGTCGCCTCGCGCTCGAGATGCGCTGCGACGCGCTCGAGTCGGAGCCTCGGATTGATCTCCGCGAGCAGCAGCGCCTTCTCGTGCGGAGGGAGCGGCAGCGTGGACGCGACGATGTCCGCGAGCAGCCCCGAGCCGGGAATTCCCGAGACGAAGGTCTTCCACTCCTCGGGGTAATCGTCGTGCAGGTCGATCACGCGATGCGCGAGCGAGACCACCTTCTTCCAGATCACCTCGGTCGCATCCGGATCGGGATCGACGTCCTCGAGCAGCTCGAGCCGCATCCGCATCGCGGGCGATGTCGCGACCGGCGCGCCGAGCCGAGTCCTC
>DASPGF010000271.1:0-2127 GCA_035620755.1 Myxococcota bacterium | reverse complement strand
CGCGGCGCGTTGATGCTCACCGATGCGCGCTTCGACGCGATCGTCTCGCAGCCCTCGCATCCGTGGACCGCGGGCGCCTCGCACCTCTACACGCGCGAATTCTTCACGCTCGTCTCGGATCACCTCGAGCCCGGCGGCGTGCTCGTGCAGTGGATCGGGCTCGCGTTCGTCGACGAGCCGCTGCTGCGCAGCCTCGTGGCCACGCTGCTCGACGTCTTTCCGGAGGTGCACGTGTTCCGGCCCATCAGCGGCGCCGTGCTGTTCGTCGCCTCGAATGCGCCGGTCGATCCCCTGCAGAGCGCGAGGCATGCGCTCGCGGCGTCGCCGCAGGATTACGCGCGGTACGGGCTGCTGCGCGTCGAGGATCTCGCCTCGGCCTGGGTGCTCGACGCGGAGGGCGCCCGGCGCTTCGCGGCGGGCGCGAGCCTCAACACCGACGATCGAAACCAGCTCGCGACGCGGTCGGCTGCGCTCGGCAAGCGCGCGATCCGCGCGCGCGACGCGACCGAGATCCTGCTGCCGCTCGACCCGCTGCCGGCGCGCGCGAGCCAGCTCGAGCGCCTCTACCTGATGCGCAGCCTCGTGCAGCGCAGCGAGCGGGTGCGGGCAGTCAACCTCGCGAACGGGATCGAAGATCCCGCACAGCGCTGGACCGCGCTCGGCTGGGCGCGCATCGTGGACTCGCCGCGCCAGGCGGCGTCGCACTTCCGCTCCGCGCTCGCCCTGGACCCGGACGCCGAGCTCGCGCGCTTCGGCCTGCTCGCGCTGCAGCGAAACGCCGTCGAGGCGGGCGACCCCGCAGCGCTCGAGCTCGCAGCGCCGCTCGGCGGCGTGCGGGCAGCGGTCGTCGCGGGCTGGCGGCTCGCGGCCGACGCAGATTGGAGCGCGCTGCGCGCGCTCGAGCCCGCGCTCGGATCCGCGCAGTGGTTCGATCCCGCCTATCGCGACGCGTTGCGGCTGCGCGTGCGCTGGCGCGCGGCGAGCGACGAGCCGTCGCTGCGCGCCGAGGCCGCCGAGCTCGCGAGCGCGCTGCTGCAGGATCGGGTCAGCTCCGAGGATCTGCTGGTGGGCGCACAGGCGTTTGGCGCCGCGAGCCGCTTCCAAGACGCGCTGCAGCTGCTCGACGAGCTCAGCCGAATGCGACGCGATCGCCGCAGCTCGCTGGCTGCGGTCGAGCTCCTCGACGCGATTCCCGCGGACGTCGAGCCCGCGCTGCAGGCCTCCGTCCGCGATCGGCTCGAAAGGCGGCGCGCGCCTGCTCGCAATGCCGCGATGGCGGAAGCCGCCCGCGCGAGAAATCGCGCGCGGATGGAGGGCGAGCCGGCCGAGCGCGATGCAAAGCCCGAGTAGCGGGTGACCTCGGCCGCGACACGACCGACGGCATCAGCCCGTCGCGCGCGAGCGCTCCGCGTCCGAGGCATCGTGGGAGGCTTCGGTCGCGCGCTGCTCGAGCTGCTGCGCGCGCCGGCGCAGCCACCACACGAGCGACCCGATCATCGCGAGCGGCAGCGCGGTGAGCAGCACCGTGGTGGCGAGAAAGGCCACGCGCGTCTCGTCGGTGCGTCCCGTGAAGCAGACCGCGCACGCGGCTGCCAGGCTCGGGACCAGCAGCGCCGCGAGCGATGCCGCGGCAGTCGCTCCCGCGCGCGTCACAGGTACACCACGAAGTAGAGCACGGGCCAGAGTCCGACCACGAAGTACCAGAATACCTGCGCGGCGGCGAATGAGCCCGGCGCGAGCCGCCCGCGCGCGAGCTGGGCTCCGGCCCGCGCGAGCACCGTCAGGCCCGCGATCGCGTGAAGGCCGTGCAGGCCGACGATCAGGTAGAAGAAGCTGCCGTGATTGCTCGACGTGAGCGTGAGCCCCTGGCGGATCAGCGCGACCCACTCGTATCCCTGGAAGCACACGAAGAATGCGCCGAGCGCCATCGCGGCCGCGAGCGGACGCCGCGCACGCGCGCGATCGGCCGCGTAGGCGCGGTTCGCGGCGAGCAGGCAACCGCCGCTCGCGAGCAGCGCGAGCGTGTTGAACGCGGTGGCTTCGACCGGAAGGCGCGGCTGACCGGGCGGCGGCCAGCCGAGCGCGCCGGCCTTCACGATCGAGAACGCGCTCATCAGCCCCGCAAAC
>DASPGF010000270.1:0-3407 GCA_035620755.1 Myxococcota bacterium | reverse complement strand
ATGGCCGCGACTGCGAGCGGCGCCTTCGAGGCGATCTCGTCGGCGAGCGCGTTCGCGGTCGCGAGCAGCTCGCCCGTCGAGACGACGCGATGGACGAGCCCCCAGCGCTCCGCCTCGCTCGCCGACATGCGCCGGCCGCTCAGCATCATCTCCATCGCCACGTGGTAGGGAATCCTGTGCGGCAGGCGGATCGCGCCTCCCGCATCGGGCGCAACCCCGATGTTCACCTCGGGCAGAAAGAACTCCGCGTGCTCGGCGGCCACGATCAGGTCGCACGAGAGAGCGAGCTCGAAGCCGCCGCCCGCCGCGATGCCGTTGATCGCGGCGATCACGGGCTTGTGCAGATCGAACAGCTCCGTCAGGCCCGCGAAGCCGCCCGGCCCGTTGTCGACCGAGGCGGATTCCTCCACGGCCGTGTTCAGATCCCAGCCCGCCGAGAAGAAGCGCTCGCCCGCCGCCGTCACGATCGCCGCGCGCAGCGCAGGATCGTCGCGGTACGCGATGAACGCCGCGCCGAGCGCGCGGCTCGTCGCCCCGTTGATCGCATTCGCCTTCGGCCGATCGAGGGTCACCGTCATCACCGCACCGCGCCGCTCGACGCGAACGCCGTCGCTCATCGCTCCACCCCCTCGAATGGCCAGGTTCCACCCATGTGCTCGCCGCCGTCGACCTGCAGCGTAAACCCCGTGGTGTAGGCGCCCGCGGGCGACACCAGATAGACCACCGCGAGCGCCATCTCACGCGCGGTGCCCGCCCGCGCGATCGGCAGTCGCGCGATCCCTGCGTCGAGCGCCGCGCGGTCGTATTGCTCGAGCCCGGGCGTATCGATCGTGCCGCCCGCGATCGCGTTGACGCGAATACCCGCGCTCCCCCACTCGCGCGCGAGCGTCTTGCTGAGATTGATCACCCCCGCGCGCGCCGCGGACGCGTGGGCGAAGCCGGGCGCGCCGTTGTTCACGACGATCGCGATGTTCACGATGTCGCCGGGCCTGCCGGCCTCGATCAGACGGCGCCCGAACGCCGAGCACATGTGCCACGTGCCGTTCAGGTTGAGGTCGACGACCGCGCGAAAGCCGTTTGCGGAGATCTTCAACGCGGGCGCCTCGAACTGGCCACCCGCGTTGTTGACGAGGATGTCGGGGAGCCCCTGCCGCTCGACGACGCTCTCGAACAGCGCGTTCACCTGGTGCTCGTCGCGGATGTTCACCGCGTACGCGTGCGCTTCGATGCCCGCCGCGTTCAGCTCGGCCGCGGCCTTCTCCAGCCGCGCGAGATCGCGCGCGGCGATCGCGACGCGCGCGCCGAGCTCGCCGAGCTCGCGAGCGGTGGCGAGCCCGATCCCCGTGCCGCCGCCCGTGACGAGCGCGAGCTTCCCGCGGAGCAGGTCGGGCGCGAATACGGGATCGATCTGCAATGCGGCTCCGCTCGGCCGAAGATTGGACGGCCGGCTACTGTATCATGCCCGGCCGCGTCGAGACACGCCGACGGGCCGCACGGCGTGCGAGCGCAATCGAGCGCCAACGGGAACGGCGACACCCGAACAGCCGCAGGCCGCGAGACCGGGAAGCGGACCGATCGGCCGAGCGGCACAGCGGCAGAGCGACAGAGCGGCAGATCAGCAGATAGGCCGACAGGAAGGACGGGGTAGCGGGTGATGCGGTCGGGGGCGGAAGCGCGCGCGCTGAGCGCGGCGGAGCGACGGCGGCGCGAGAACGTCGAGCGGCTGCTCAAGGCGCGCACGATCGCGTTCGTCGGCGGCCGCGATCTCGCGACGCCGATCCAGGCCGCGCGCTCGATCGGATACGCGGGCGAGATCTGGGTGGTGAACCCGAAGTACCCGGAGATCGGCGGCATCGCGACCGTTCCGTCGATCGACGCGCTGCCGGGCGCTCCCGATGCCGCGTATCTCGCGGTGCGCGCGGAGCTGAGCGTCGACTTCGTCGCGCAGCTGCGCGCGCGCGGCTGCGCGGGCGCGGTCTGCTTCGCGGCGGGCTTCGCCGAAGCGGGCCGACCCGATCTGCAGCAGCAGCTGTGCGACGCGGCGGGCGAGATGGCCGTCGTCGGACCGAACTGCTACGGCGTCCTCAACTACCTCGACCGCGTGGCACTCTGGGCGGATTTCCACGGCGGCCGCAGCGTCGAGCGCGGCGCGGCGATCATCAGCCAGAGCGGCAATCTGAGCCTGATCCTCACCATGGCCGATCGCGCGCTGCCGCTCACGCATCTGATCTCGAACGGCAACCAGGCCGTGCTCGAGGCGAGCGATTTCATCGAGGTGCTCGTCGACGACCCGCGCGTGTGCGCGATCGGCCTCTACATCGAGGGGCTGCAGGACGTCGACAAATTCCGGCGCGCCGCGGCGCGCGCGCTGCGGCTCGGCAAGCCGATCGTCGCGCTCAAGAGCGGCATCTCGGACGTCGGCCGCTCGATGACGCGCAACCACACGGCCTCGCGCGCGGGCTCCGACGCGGCGTTCCAGGCGATGTTCGATCGGCTCGGCGTGCTGCGCGTGCGCTCGATGCCCGAGATGCTCGAGACGCTCAAGATGTTCTGCGTGTCGGGCCCGCTCGCGGGCAACCGCCTCGGCGTGCTGACCTGCTCCGGCGCCGACTCCGCGATGGCCGCCGACCGCGCGTCGGAGCTCGGCCTCGCGCTGCCCCCGCTCTCGGCCGAACAGCAGTCACGGCTGCGCGGCTACGTCGCGGACTTCGTGAGCCTCACCAACCCGTTCGACTACAACACGCAGATCTGGGGCAGCCTCGAGCTCCAGCTGCGCTGCTTCGACGACGTGCTCGGCGGCTCGCACTACGACGTGGTCGCGCTGATCATCGACTTTCCGGTGCCGCAGGTCAGCGACCTCACGGGCTGGGAGCGCATCTGCGACTCGTTCGTCGAGGCGCACCGCAACACGCGCAAGCCCGCGGTCGTGATCAGCAACTTCGGCAGGACGCTGCCGGAGAAGGTCGCCGAGAAGCTCTGCGAGAGCGGCGTGACACCGCTCGGCAGCCTCCACGACGGCCTCGCGGCGGTAGAGCACGCAGCGCGCTACGGGATGCGCCGGCCCGAGCTGCTCGCCTCGGACGCGCTCGACGAGCCGATCGAGCTCTACGCGGACTGACCGGCGAGCTTCTTCCACGCTTCGCGCAGCTCGTCGCGGAACGCGGGGTGCGCGATCGCGATCAACGCGCTCGCGCGCTCCGACTCGCTGCGCTGCGCGAGCTGCGCCGAGCCGAACTCCGTCACGACCACGTCGACCTCGTGCCGCGGCGTGGTCACGCACGCGCCGGGCGCGAGCGTCGCGGTGATGCGCGAGACGCGGCGACCCGCGATCTCCAGGCTCGAGGGCAGGCAGATCAGCGAGCGGCCGCCCGCGGAGAATGCCGCCCCGCTGACGAAGTCGAGGTGGC
>DASPGF010000269.1:0-3415 GCA_035620755.1 Myxococcota bacterium | reverse complement strand
GCGCATTGGACACCGCGCAGCGGCAAGATGCGACTCGCCTAGGGGATAGTACCCATTCGGCACGAAAAGGTGACAAGACGGCGAGCCCATTGTCATTTACGCCGCCGCGGCGGCAATTCCCTCGGGGATGCGATAGGGGGCGAGCCGACCGGCGGCCTCGAGGCCGTCGAGCACGTCGCCGAGCGAGTTGAACTCGAAGCGCTCGAGAAGCCCGCGCAGGCGGCCCTCGGTAGCGCCGAGGTTGTGGTAGTGGTTGACGCGCACGCGCGCGCTCACGGCCTGCCTAGGCTGGCCAGGATCGATCTCCCACGGGTGCACGTAGAGCACGGTGGGCTTGCCGGCGGCCTGCAGGCGCGAGAACCCGACGCGAAACAGCGCGGGCGGCAGAAAGCGCAGGTACGCGCCGCCCGCGAGCGGCAGGTTGAAGCGCCCGAGCGCGAGCGTGGTGAGCGGAAACTCGCGGATCGAGAGGCCCGCCCCGAGATCGAGCTTCACGGGCCAGCGCGCAAAGTCGGGTATGCCGTAGCGCGGGTGGCGCACGGGGAAGATCGACGAATCGAAGTCGAAGCCTTCTTGGACGAGGATCGGCAGCGCCCACAGCGAGGCCTTGGTGATCGAGTAGCTCGGCGCGCGGTAGCCGCGCACGCGGCGGCCGGTCGCATCCTCGATCGCGCTGCGCGCGCGCTTGAGATCGCTGCGGAAGCGCTCGGGGCCGATCGCGTACACGAGCTCGTGTCCGTAGCCATGGCACGCGATCTCGTGCCCGCGCTCGGCGATCGCGCGCAGCAGCTGCGGGTTGCGCTCGGCGATCCAGCCCAGCGCGAAGAAGGTGGCGCGGCTCTCGGTCGCGTCGAAGAGATCGAGCAGCCGCTGCGTCGGCTCGTTCACGCGCGAGGGCAGCGCATTCCACGCGTTGCGATCGATCAGCTTTTCGAAGTTGGAAACCTGGAAGTACTCTTCGAGGTCGACGGTCAGCGCGTTGAACGCCACCAGCTCACACGCCGCTCATGAGCACGACCGTCTTCGCAGTCTTCCAGAGGATGAGCAGATCCATGAACGTCGAGCGGTGCTTCATGTAGTAGATGTCGAGCGCGAGCTTCTCCTCGAAGCCCTCGACCTCGTTCACGTAGCCGCGGTGGATCTGCGCCCAGCCCGTGATGCCCGGCTTGAGCGCGTCGCGCACCGCGAAGTACGGGTAGCGCACCGAGAGGCTCTCGACGAACTCGGGCCGCTCGGGGCGCGGGCCCACGAGCGACATCTCGCCCTTGAGCACGTTCCACAGCTGCGGAATCTCGTCGATGCGCGTCATGCGCAGATACTTGCCGACGCGCGTCATGCGATCGTCGTCGTCGCGTGTCCACACCGGGCCGCTCTCGGCCTCGGCGTCGTCGCGCATCGAGCGCAGCTTCGCGATGCGGAACGGCCTGCCGCGCTGGCCGACGCGCTCCTGGCGGTAGAACACGGGGCCCGGGGAGTCGAGCTTGATGGCAATCGCGGCGAGCAGGAGCAGCGGCGACGCGAGCAGCAGGCCGAGCGCGGATATGCTGAGATCGATCGCGCGCTTGGTAGCGCGCGCGAGCCAGCTCGTGCGGAAGCCGTCGGAGAAGATCAGGTAGCTCGGGCGCATGTCGCGGATGTAGACGCGCCCGCTCACGCGCTCGTAGAACGAGATGCCGGATTCGATCATCACACCGTCGAGCTTCAGATTGAGTAGCTCTTCGGCGGGGAAGTGCTCGTGGCGATCCTTCGACGCGACCACGATGCGGTCGATTCCGTGCTCGTTCGCGAGCTTCTCGACGTGGTGCGTCTTGCCGAGCACGGGCACGCCTTCGATGAACGCGCGCTCGTGGGTGAGCTCGTCCGAGAGGATGCCGACGAGCTGCGTGCCGAGGCCGCGGCACTCGACGGCCTTGCGCGCGGTGGCGATGCCGAGATCGCTCGCGCCGACGATCAGCAGGCGCTCGGTGAACGGGCCGCTCGCCGACGCGAAGCGGAACGCGAGCCGCGACGCGAGCAGCAGCGGGAAGTAGACCGCGGCCGTGTGCGCCATCACCGTGTTGCCGCCGTCGGGCAGCGGCGCGAAGTGGTAGACGCCCACTGCGAGGATGAACGCGACGCCCATCACCGCGAGCACGCTGTGAAGCGTCTCGCGGCCGCTCGAGAGCGCCTTCACCCCGTAGCCGTCCGCGTAGTAGAGCACCGCGAAGCAGCCGAAGATCCCTGCGAGAGTCGCCGCGGCGTACGTGAGGAGTGAGAACGGCGGCGACAGCAGGAACCAGCAGCCCGCCGCGGCGACGACGAAGCAGAGCGCATCCATGAGCGCGGCGCTGGCTGCGCGCCTCATGTAGGGGTTGGGGGGAGACAGGGCCATCGTGTGAAAGTTGTCTTTGTGTTTTCGGTTCGCGTTTCGTTTCCGGTCTGCGGTTGCGTGTTCCAGCTCAGCTCTTGCTTACGAAGCGACACAGCCATGGGCGAGTGGATCGCGCAGATCTCGCTCGCTCGGCTATGAAGCGGTTCACACCCTCCTGCGTTTCCCTGGTGAGTGCTGCTACAGCGGCTTGCGTGGCGAATTCGCCAGGTGCCGATTCGCCACGCGACCGGGCGGCATTGTAAAACGATATTTTGGCCTTTGGCTAGTAAAAACCCTGACCTTCGCGCGAATTTTCACGCTCGATTCCGGTTTGGAGGCGCCGGAGTACCCGATCGATCAAAATGCCAGTGAATCTCGGCGAGTAGCATCCGCGGCCGATCCCCACCCGGGCCGCATCGAGAAACGGCGTTCTAATTCAGCAGGCCTGAAGATGCGCCGGCGGGGCGCGTGCAGCCGTGTGAGCGCGCAGGCCGGGCACGCTTGGCCCTGTGAGCCCGCAGCCCAGCTTCGCCGCTTCCGCCCCAGCATGCGGCAACTCAGCCGCTGCGATGGGTTTTCAGGGCAGGATCGCGTTGCCGCCGATGGCCTGGCCAACTCCGAGCAGCGGCTGGAACGGGAACAGCAGCGCCTGGAGGAGGTAGCCGAAGCGGGCCCATAGGGTTGGGGGCACGTAGATGAAGTCGCCCGGCAGGAGGACCACATTGCTCGTCATGTCACCGTCTCGGATCTCGGAGAAGTCGACGCGCACCACCTCCGCCTTGCCATCCCGCTCGCGGATCACCCGTATGCGGCTCGACCAGCTGAAGTTCGTGAGCCCTCCGACCTGACCGATCGCGTCCAGAACGCGCGTCTCCCTGACCAGCGGGAAGGTCGACGGAGCCGCGACCTCGCCGAGCACCGTGATGTCGGTACTCGCCGCGGCGAGCAGCGAGACGTCGACCACCGGGCCGCGCTTGTAGCGTGCGATGCGCTCCTCGATCTCGCTCGAGATCTCGGGGATGGTCCGACCGCCTGCTTCGACCTCGCCGATCAGCGGCACCGAGA
>DASPGF010000268.1:0-2609 GCA_035620755.1 Myxococcota bacterium | reverse complement strand
TCAGCTCGGCCTCGGCGGCCACGCCGGGCTCGCCCCAGATGTCCATGTTCCACTGGTAGTGCTCGCGCCGGCGCCCGCGGCTCATGCGCTCGTAGCGCCAACACTGCGGGATGCTGAACCAGCGCAGCGGCAGGCGCAGCGAGCCGTGCCGCGCCATCACCATGCGCGCGATCTGCGGCGTGATCTCGGGGCGCAGCGCGAGGTGCCGGTCGTGCAGCACGAAGTGGTAGAGCTGGTCGACGATCTCCTCGCCCGCCTTGCGCGTGAACAGCTCGGCGTTCTCGACGACGGGCGCGTCGACCTCCTCGAAGCCGAACAGCGCCGCGGTCGCGCGGAAGTGCTCGAACAGCCAGCTGCGCGCTCGCAGGTCCTCGGGGTAGAAGTCGCGCGTTCCGCGCGGCGCCTGATGGGTTTCGCGGCTCACGCACCCAGTATCACACCGAGGCCGGCTCGACGCCTCCGCCCGGGCGCGGAAAGTCTTGTCGATTCCCCGCGCGCTGCTACTCGTCCTGCCTCGACTCGCAATCCCGGAGGATCCATGTCGCACGGACTCGCTGCACTCGCGCTGATCGTTCTCGCCGCGGGCGCGCTCTCGGCGTGCGGCGCCGACGAGGCGCCCCCGCAAGCCGCGCCCGCGAGCAGCCCCGCGAGCGCCGCGGCTGCGGCGCCGACCGCCGCCGCCGCGGCCGCGCTGCCCGATGCGCTGCCGAACGCACTTGCGCTCGCGCTCGCGCAGTTCTCCACGGAGAAGGGCGAGGACGGCAAGGACAAGTTCGTGCCGGGCGCGGCGCGGCTCGAGTTCCTCGACCGCGAAGGGGGACAGTGGAAGATCTCGTCGTTCGAGGATCCCGAGAGCAACGTGTTCCACAAGGCGATGGTCTACGACGCGGGCGACGGCCCGCGGCTGCTCACGCTCGGGGGAACGCGCGCGCTGCTCAAGAGCTGGGCGCTCGAGAACGGCCAGCTCCAGCCGACCGTGCTCTGGGAGAAGGACTTCGGCGGCAAGTTCAGCCGCATGCGCGACGCCGAGGTCGGCGACCTCAAGGGCGACGGAGCCGCGAGCCTGGCGGTCGCCACCCACGACCAGGGCGTCGTCGCGGTGGTCCATCCCGTCGCGGGCGGCTACGAGGTCGAGGAGCTCGACCACCAGCCGGACATCTTCGTGCACGAGGTCGAGCTCGGCGACCTCGACCACGACGGCGCGCTCGAGATTTACGCGACGCCGAGCGAGCCGAACCGTCTCGACGGGCGGCCGCAGAAGGGCGAGGTCGTGCGCTACGCGCCGCGCGCGGGCGGTGCGCGCAGCGTGGTCGCGGATCTCGGCGAGCGGCACGCCAAGGAGATCCTCGTCGCCGACGTCGACGGTGACGGCAGCGGCGAGCTCTACGTCTCGGTCGAGGGCGAGATCGAGGGGGAGGGCGCGAACAAGCGCATCAAGTCGCCCGTCGAGATCCGCCGCTACCTCGCCGACACGCCCGCGGATCAGGGCGCGGTCGTCGCGGTGATCCAGGATTCGCTGAGCCGATTCCTCACCGTGGGCGACGTCGACGGCGACGGCAAGCGCGAGATGGTCGCGGCCGCGTTCAGCAGTGGGCTGTGGCTGCTGCGGCCCGGCGCGGACCCGAATGCGAAGTGGGCGATCGAGTCGATCGACCGCGACTCGGCGGGCTTCGAGCACGCGGCGATCCTGACCGACCTCGACGGCGACGGCGTGGACGAGCTCTACGTCGCGAGCGACCGGCACAAGGAGGTGCGCCGCTACGCGTGGAACGGCAAGCGCCTCGAGCGCGAGGTGATCTACAAGCGCCCCGATGCGCGCCCGATCTTCACCTGGAACCTGATGCCCGTTCCGATCGCGCTCGTGCCGAAGAGCTGATCGCGCTCAGCCGGGCGGCCAGCGAAACGAGCGGCCGCCGAGCACGTGCAGGTGCAGGTGGAACACGGTCTGGCCCGCGCCCGCGCCGTTGTTGATCACCACGCGGTAGCCCTCGAGGCCCGCGTCCGCGGCGACCCGCTTCGCGACGAGCAGCAGGTGGCCGAGCAGCGACTCGTCGGCCGGATCGGCCGCGGCGAGCATCTCGAGCGGCTTGCGCGGAATGACGAGCAGATGGGTCGGCGCCATCGGGTTTGCGTCGCGAATCGCGAGCGCGCGGTCGTCCTGGTAGACGATCTCTGCGGGGACCTCGCCGCGCTCGATTCTGCCGAAGATCGTGTCCGCCATCGCAGCCCGTGGAGGCTGCCGGAACGCGCACTTACGCGCAAGCTACCCGCGGGGGCGACACGCCGCCTCAAGTCGCTCCGCGAATTCCCCGACGCGTGACCGGCTCGCGCTTCGGCGCGGCGCGAAGCGGGCCGCGGTTGTCAGCGCGGGATCGCCGGGCTAAGGGTGAGCCCCATTCTTAAGGGGTTCCCTCGCTCGAGGGTTCCCGCGCGAACTGCGGATCCCCTCGCCACTCGAGGGTCTCCTCGAAAGCGGAGCGGAAACATTTGGGCAAGGCGCTCGTCATCACCGAGAAACCCAGCGTCGCGCGCGACATCACCGCGGTGCTCGGGGGCTTCCGCGAGCACGACGGCTACTTCGAGAGCGATGCCTATGTCGTGACGTTCGC
>DASPGF010000267.1:0-4068 GCA_035620755.1 Myxococcota bacterium | reverse complement strand
ATCTCGTGCTGCCGCTGGTCGGACCGTCGACGATCCGCGATGGGCTCGGCGAGATCGGGAACTCCGCCGCCGATCCGCTCAGCTACCTCCCGCTCGTGAAGTCGATCGGCTCGCTCAACAGGGTCGCGACGCCGACCCGCTCGTTCAACAAGCTCAGCGACCAGGTGATCACCTACAAGCAGTTCGTGCGCACGCACTTCGATCCCTACCAGATCGCGCGCAGGGTGTTCGTGCTCAACCGCGACGTGAAGATCGCGGATTACGACTACTCGACCGAATCCGAGGACTCCGCGGAGACGCAGACCCTGCAGTCGATCTTCCTCACCAACCAGGACGAGAAATTCCCCTGGAAGGGCAAGAACCGCGAGGTGAAGATCCCGAGCACCGGCCGCAAGCTCGGCTACACGATCTGGCTGCGTGAGAAGCGCGCGCCGCTGGTCTACTTCATTCCGGGCGTCGGCGGGCACCGGCGCGGCGACTCGGCGCTCGGCGCGGCCGAGGCGATCTACCGCAACGGCTTCTCCGTCGTGACGATCTCGAACCCGCTCAACTACGAGTTCATTGCCGCCGCCTCCAGCGTCGCGTTTCCGGGCTTTGCGCCCGTCGATGCCCACGATGCGCACGTCGCGCTCGATGCGGTCGACAGGGACGTGCGCAGGCGCTTCGAAGGGCGCTTCACCGACGAGCGCCACCTGATGGGCATCTCGCTCGGCGCGCTGCACACGCTGTTCATCGCGGCCGCCGAGGGTCAGGGCGACGAGAAGCTGATCGCGTTCGACAAGTACGTCGCGCTCAATTCCCCGGTCGACTTCGAGTACGCGATCGTGCAGCTCGACAGCTTCTACAACGCGCCGCTCGCCTACCCCGAGGCCGAGCGCGACGAGCGCATCGCGGCCATCCTGAAGAAGGTGCTCGATCTCGCGGAAGGCCAGCTCGAGCCGGGCGCGGAGCTGCCATTCACGCGGCTCGAATCGGAATTCCTGATCGGGCTCTCGTTCCGCACGATCCTCTCGAACGTCATCTATCAGACCACGCGGCGCACTCCGACGGGCGTGCTCAAGACCCGCGGCGGGCGCTGGCGGCGCGCGATGGCGTACCGCGAGATCGATCAGTTCTCGTTCATCGAGTACATGTACGCGTTCGTGCTGCCGTACTTCGCGGAGCAGCGCGCGGACGTGAGCGACGACGAAGGCGGCGCGCGCCGGCTGTTCGAGCTCTCCAATCTGCGCTCGGTCGGCGACGCGATCGCGAGCAACCCGAAGGTGTTCTTCGTGAGCAATCGCAACGATTTCCTGCTGCGCTCACAGGACATCGCGTGGGTGTCCGCGCTGCTCGGCGACCGCGTCTATTTCTTCGAGCGCGGCGGCCACCTCGGAAACCTGCACCGCGAGGACATCCGCGAGGCGATCCGCCGCTTCGTCAACAAGCCGAGCGCCTAGCGCTGCGCTTGACACCGACGCCCCCCCTCCTACACTTCGGCGTCCTTTCGTCGAGTCATCCCCCAATTCGGAGCGACCACGCGGAGCGACTGCGCGGAGCGACCGCGCCCCCGCTCGTGCGGCGCGAGCCCGCTCGAACCGCTGCTCAAGGAGATTGCCATGGCCCGGTCCGCGATTCCCTCCGACCTCGAGATCGCGCAGAGCGCCGAGCTCAAGCCGATCGGCGAGATCGCGCAGCGCGCGGGCTTCGCGGAGGGCGACTACGATTGCTACGGGCGCTACATCGCGAAGATCTCGCGCGAGAAGTGCCAGCAGCTCGCGCGAGCCGCGAGCGGCAGCGGCAAGCTCGTGCTCGTGACGGCAATGAGCCCCACGCCCGCGGGCGAGGGCAAGACGACCACCTCCGTCGGCCTCGCGGATTCGCTCGCGGCGATCGGCGAGAAGACCATGCTCTGCCTGCGCGAGCCCTCGCTCGGGCCCTGTTTCGGCATGAAGGGCGGCGCGGCGGGCGGCGGCTACGCGCAGGTGCTGCCGATGGAGGAGATCAACCTCCACTTCACGGGCGACTTCCACGCGATCGGCCTCGCGAACAACCTGCTCTCGGCCGCGATCGACAACCACATCCACCACGGCAACGAGCTCGGCATCGATCCGCGGCGCATCAGCTGGTCGCGCGTCGTCGACATGAACGACCGCTCGCTGCGCAACGTCGTGATCGGCCTCGGCGGCGTGGGCGATTCGGTGCCGCGGCAGGATCGTTTCCAGATCACGGTCGCATCCGAGGTGATGGCCTGCTTCTGCCTGTGCACCGACCTGATGGACCTGAAGCGCCGCCTCGGCAACATCGTCGTCGGCTACACGTACGATCGCCAGGAGGTGCGCGCGCGCGATCTCAAGGTGCATGGCGCGATGACCGCGATCCTCAAGGAGGCGATCCGCCCGAACCTCGTGCAGACCATCGAGCACACGCCGACGTTCGTGCACGGCGGGCCGTTCGCGAACATCGCGCACGGCGCCAATTCGATCATCGCGACGCGCGCCGCGCTGCAGCTCGCGGACTACGTCGTCACCGAGGCGGGCTTCGGCTCGGACCTCGGCGCGGAGAAGTTCATCGACATCGTCTGCCGCAAGGCGGGCTTCAAGCCCGACGCCGTGGTGATCGTCGCGACCATCCGATCGCTGAAGATGAACGGCGGCGTCGCGAAGCCGAACCTCGGCAGCGAGAATCTCGAGGCGCTCGCGATCGGCCTCGGAAACCTCAAGCGCCACATCCAGAACATCCGTTCGTTCGGCCTGCCGGCGGTGGTCGCACTGAATCGCTTCTCGCTCGACACGCGCGCCGAGCTCGCGCTGACCATGGAGAAGTGCGCGCACCTCGGCGTCGACGTGATCGAGAGCACGGTCTGGGAGCACGGCTCGAAGGGCGGTCGCAAGCTCGCCGAGAAGGTGGTCGACATCATCGAGCGCGTGCCGTCGGACTTCCACTATCTCTACGAGGATTCGCTGCCGCTGTGGCAGAAGATCCAGACGATCGCGAAGAAGATCTACCACGCGCGCGAGCTCGAGGCCGACAAGCGCGTGCGGAACAAGGTGCGCGCGCTCGAGGAGCAGGGCTACGGCCACCTGCCCGTGTGCATGGCCAAGACCCAGTACTCCTTCTCGTCGGATCCGATGCTGCTCGGCGCGCCCGAGCACTTCGACCTCACCGTGCGCGACGTGCAGCTCGCCGCGGGCGCGGAGTTCGTGATCGTCTACTGCGGCGACATCGTCACGATGCCGGGCCTGCCGAAGGTGCCGACCGCGGAGGTGATCGACGTCGACGAGCAGGGGCGGATCACGGGCCTGTTCTAGGCGTCGGCTGCGCGCGCTCCGCCGCGCTGCGTGGCGCCGCGGCGGCACCCGACGCTGTGGCCGGCTCAGCGCGTTCATCGCAGCCGAGCGCCGCGAGCGCGGTGCGCCACTGCGCGCGCGTGCGCGGACCGAGCTCGATGCGGCGCTCGCCGGGCAGCCAGGTGAAATTGAGCGGAAGGCCCTCGTCCGAGAGCGAGCGCCACACGCTGCCCGTCGGATCGCGCAGCGATTCGAGCGCGAGCGCGTGCTGTGCGGTGTAGCGGCGGATCGTCTCGACGTCTTCGCCGACGTTCACCGCAACGACGCGCACGCGGGCCGCGCGGCAGGGTGCAGCCTCGCGATCGAGCAGGCCGAGCTCCTCGACGCAGCTCGGGCACCACGTCGCCCAGAAATGCAGGACGACCGGGCCGCTCTTCTCCGGAGGCTCGACGATCACCGCTTCGCCGTCGAGCGAAACGAGCTCGAACGCAGCGCTGCTCGCCTGCTGCGCGCGCGCGGGCGCTGCGCCGGGCGCGTCGAGGAGCGCGAAGCACGCGAACGAAATGGCGGCGAGCTGCAGCGCGCGAATCATCGCGCCGCCGCTTGCCGCAGCCTGCGCCGCGCACCTCATCGCGCGCGCGATCCTAGAACGGAAACATGAGCCCAACGGACCAGACCACATCTTCGTCCTGGAAGCCGTGCAGCCAGCGGTTCGTCACGGGGATCTGCAGCGAGCTGCGCAGCGACGGCGCGCTGCGCCCCTCGAGCCACGGCAGCTTCACGCGCACGGTCGGTGTGA
>DASPGF010000266.1:0-2737 GCA_035620755.1 Myxococcota bacterium | reverse complement strand
CCGCCGAGATCTACAGCGCTCGCCCCGACGGCAGCGACCTGCGGCGGCTCACGCGCAACCGCACGATCGACGTCTCGCCCACCTGGTCGCCCGACGGCAGCCAGATCGCGTTCGTATCCGACCGCGCGGGCTCGCCGCAGGTCTACCTGATGGATGCGGACGGCTCGAACCCGCGGCGTCTGACGTTCGACGGCGGCTACAACGCGAACCCGGCCTGGTCGCCCGACGGGCGCTGGATCGCCTACCAGAACCAGGTCGGCGGCCAGTTCGACATCTGGTTGATCGACCCCGACGGAAGTGTGAACCTTCCGCTGGTCTCGCATCCGCGAAGCGACGAAGCGCCGAGCTGGTCGCCCGACTCGCGGAAGATCGCGTTCAGCTCGACGCGGCGCGGGAGCGCGGACATCTACCTCGTCGACTCGACCGGAGAGAATCTGATGCGGCTGACGGACAGCTCGGGCGACGACACGAGCCCTGCGTGGGGGCCGTACCCGCGCTGAGTGCGAGAGAGCGCACGCGTCGACGAGCGGAAGGGGGGAATCGCATGGAACGGAATCGCGCGACGCAGGGGGTGTGCGCAGCGCTGCTGACCGCGGCCGTGCTGCTGCAGGCAGGCTGCGTGACGGTCGCGGATTTTCGCAAGCTGCAGCGGGACGTGATGGATCTCAAGCGCGGCGGCGGTTCGAGTGGGGCGGGCGGCTCCGCGCAGCGACTCGCGGATCTCTCCTCGCGGCTCGACGCGCTCGAGCAGGAGAACGAGATGCTGCTCGGGCGGCTCGAGGTCGCGGAGCACCGCGCGGGCGAGGCGCTCCGCGA
Source organism: Myxococcota bacterium (assembly GCA_035620755.1). Lineage (GTDB taxonomy): Bacteria > Myxococcota_A > UBA9160 > UBA9160 > SMWR01 > JACZVU01. Next base: position 1,921 of record DASPGF010000266.1, on the reverse strand, counting down.
AGCGCGCGCCGCGCGCCAGGCCGGCGCGGTGGGCGCCGCGGGTGAGGCGATCGACGTGGGCGCCGCCGGAACGGCGGTCAATGCGGGCGTCGCCGGTGCTGCGGGTGCCGCGAGCTCCGACGATCCGGACGCGCTCGCCAACGCGGCCGCCGCCGCGGGGAATCCCAAGGCTTCCGAGGAGCTGGCCGCCTACAAGACGGCCCGCTCCGCGTGGAGCAGCGGCGACTGGAACGGCTGTGTTGACCGGCTCGGAGAGTTTCTGCAAACTTACCCGTCCTCGGTTTACGCGGACGATGCCGCGTACTGGCGTGCGGACTGTTATTTCCAGCAGGGAAACTACAAGAAGGCGATCTTGCGGTTCGACGATGTGGTCGCGCGCTACCCCAACGGAAACAAGGCAGCCGATGCGCTCTACCGAGAGGGAGAGGCGCTGCTCAAGCTCGGCCCCGCGTACCACACCGCCGCGCGCAAGGCGTTCGAGCGCGTTCTCTCGGAGTATCCGGATTCGGAACGCGCCGCGGAAGCGAGCAAGCAGCTCTCGCTGCTCTAGGTGCGCGCCGTGCAGCAGGGGAATCGATTGAACAAACGGGATCTCGAGCGGTTCAAGAAGCTGCTGCTCGAACAGCGCGAGCAGCTCCAGGGCAATCAGCGCAAGGCGCTCGGGGGAGACATCCACCTCGACCCCGACGACTTCCCGGACGAGATCGACACCGCATCCTCGGAGATCAATCTGCAGTTCACGGGAAGGCTGCGCGAGCGCGAGCAGGGTCTGCTCTCGAAGGTCGACACCGCGCTGCGCAAGATCGAGGACGGCGAGTACGGCGAGTGCGTGAACTGCGGCGAAGACATCGGCGTGAAGCGGCTTCGCGCGCGACCCGTGGCCGAGCTGTGCATCGACTGCAAGTCCGAGCAGGAGAAGCTGGAACGGCGCACGGGCTGAGCTCCGACCTCATCCTCGGCATCGAGAGCTCGTGCGACGAGATGGCCGCCGCGGTGGTCTGCGGCGCCGCCGAGATCCGCTCGAGCGTCGTGCAGGGGCAGGTCGAGATCCACGAGCCCTACGGCGGCGTGGTTCCCGAGCTCGCCTCGCGTGACCACGTGCGCAGCGTCTACGCGGTGGTCGAGGCCGCTCTCGCGCGCGCGCAGATCGGCAGCGACGAGCTCGGCGCGGTCGCGGTGACCGCCGGCCCGGGCCTGATCGGCTCGCTGCTCGTCGGCCTGTCGTTCGGCAAGGCGCTCGCGTACCGCTGCGGCATTCCGTTCGTCGGCGTCCACCACCTCGTCGGCCACCTGGCCTCCGCCGAGCTCGCCGACGCCTCGCTGCGCGCGCCCTATATCGGGCTGCTCGTCTCCGGGGGACACACCGCGCTGTATCGCATCGAAGCCGAGGCGCCGCCGCGCCTGCTCGGCGAGACGCGCGACGACGCGGTCGGCGAGTCGTTCGACAAGGTCGCGAAGCTGCTCGGGCTCGGCTTTCCGGGCGGCCCCGCGCTCGCGGCGGCCGCGCAGTCGGGAGATCCGCAGGCGATCCGCTTTCCACGGCCGTTGCTCGATCGCTCGGGCCTCGACTTCTCGTTCAGCGGGCTCAAGACCGCCGTCGCGCTCGAGGTCGCGCGCCGCGCGCGCGGGTCGCCGCTCGAGGCGGGGGACGTCGCCGACGTCGCGGCCTCGTTCGAGGTCGCCGCGATCGACGTGCTCGCGAGTCGCGCGCGCCAGGCGGTGCGCGAGCAGCGCGTGGCACGGCTCGCGGTCGTCGGCGGCGTCGCCGCGAATCGCCGACTGCGCGAAGCGCTGTGCGCCGCCGCCGGCGCGGATGGATTCGACGTGTTCTTCCCGCCGCCCGCGCTCTGCACCGACAACGCCGCGATGATCGCGGCCGCGGGCGCGCGGCTGCTCGCGCGCGGCGACCGCGCAGGCCTCG
>DASPGF010000265.1:0-2258 GCA_035620755.1 Myxococcota bacterium | reverse complement strand
CGAGCTCGGTGCGCACGCGCTCGAGCGGCTGCGCGAGCTCTGCCGTGGGCGCGCGGCGATCCGCGAGGTGCGCGGCCGCGGCCTGCTGCTCGCGCTCGAGCTCGACGGCGCCGAGCGCGCCGAGCGCGCGAGCCGGCGCGCGCTTGCCGCGGGCGTGATCGCGCTGTCGAGCGGCGACGACGCGCGCGTGCTGTCGATCTGCCCGCCGCTCTCGATCGAGCGCGAGCTGCTCGACTTCGCGCTCGGGCGGCTGGTGGAGGCGATCGGTTGAGCGCCGATCCCCGCCGCGCCGAGATCGACCGCCGCGTGCTCGAGTGGATGCGCGAGCCGCGCTGGAGCCACAGCGAGAAGCGCTTCGAGGAGCTCGCGCTCGAGCTGTTCGCCTTCCAGTTCGAGCACTGCGACGTCTATCGGCGCTACTGCGAAGCGCGCGGGCAGACACCCGATCGCGTGGATGGCTGGCGAGAGATCCCGGCGGTGCCGACGAGCGCGTTCAAGGAGGTCGAGCTGCGCTGCTTTCCCGCGGACCGCACCGTCCAACGCTTCCGCACGAGCGGCACGTCGACCGGCGTGCGCGGCACACTCCACCTCGACACGCTCGAGCTCTACGAGGCCTCGCTGCTCCCGACGTTTCGCCGCTACGTGTTCCCCGAGCTGCTGACCTCGAGCGACCGCGCGGCGATCCGCGTGCTCGCGCCATCGCGAAGCGAGCAGCCCGAGTCGTCCCTCTCACACATGTTCGGCGTGGTCGTCGAGGCGCTCGGCGAGCCCGGCAGCGGCTTCGACGTCGAGCGCGGCGAGCTGCAGCTCGAGCGGCTGCTCACGCTGCTCGTCGAATCCGCGGCCTCGGAGACGCCGATCGCGCTCTGCGGCACCGCCTTCGCGTTCGTCCACCTGATCGACCATCTCACCGAGCGCGGCGTGCTGATCGGCCTGCCTCCCGCCTCGCGCATCATGGAGACGGGCGGATTCAAGGGACGCTCGCGAGAGGTTCCGCGCGCCGAGCTCTACGGCGAGCTCAAGCGCGTGCTCGGCGTTCCCGCCGAGCGGATCGTCAACCAGTTCGGCATGACCGAGCTCGGCAGCCAGTTCTACGACTCCACGCTCGTGAGCCCGAGCGAGCCGCGGCGCAAGCTCGGTCCACCCTGGGCACGCGTGTTCATCGCAGACCCCGAGACCGGACACGAGATTGCGACGGGGCAGGTCGGCTCGATCGTCGTGGTCGATCTCGCGAATACCGGGAGCGTGCTCGCGCTGCGGACGGGAGACCTCGGTCGCGCGATGCTCGACGGCTTCGAGGTGATCGGCCGCGAGCCGGGCGCCGAGGCGCGCGGCTGCTCGATCGGCGCCGACGAGCTATTGGATCGGAGCCCGGCGTGACGCCCGACGACATCGCCGATCAGCTCGCGGCGCTGCGGGACGCGGGCGTGCGCCTCAAGCGGCGACCCTATCGCGAGCTGCTCGAGGCGCTCGGCGCGGTGCTCGAAGGCTGGCGCAATCCCGACTCCGCTTGGCGGCGCGAGCTCGTCGAGCAGCTTCCGGCGGCGACGGGCTTCACGGCGCCGCTGGTCCGCGAGGGCTTGCAGCGCGCGCTCGACGGCTGGACGCGCGATGCGCTGCGCGAGCTCGCGCTGCGCGAGCTCGGCTCACCCGAGGACCTCGACGCGGAGTCGAGCCGCAGCGTCGACGGTTGGGACGTAACGGCGGTCTGGCTCGCGGGCTCGATCCCGATGCCGAGCCTGCTCGCGTTGATCGCGCCGTTGGCGGTGCGCTCCCCCGTGCTCGCGAAGGCCGCCTCGCGCGACCCCGTGACGCCAGATCTGGTCGCGCGATCGATCGAGGAGACCGACGCCGAACTCGGGCGCTGCATCCGCATCGCGAGCTTCCCCGCGCAGCGCCTGGATCTCACCGACGCATTGCTGCAGGCCGACTGCGTCTGCGCCACGGGATCCGACGAGGCGATCGCGGCGCTGCGCGCGCGCGCCGGCCCCGCGCGGCACTTCGTCGCCGACGGGCATCGCTTCTCGGTCGCCGCGGTCGCGCCGCCCGACGGCGCGCAGCTGCGAGTCGAGCTCGCGCAGCGGCTCGCGGTGGACGTCGCGCTCTGGGACCAGCTCGGCTGCCTGTCGCCAATCGAGGTGTTCGCGGTCGATCGCGATGCCTCGTTCGCCATCGCGCTCGGCGAGGCGCTCGCAGGCGCGCTCGCGCACGCCGAGAAGATCTGGCCGCGCGGATCGATCGACGCGCGCGCCGCACAC
>DASPGF010000264.1:0-2874 GCA_035620755.1 Myxococcota bacterium | reverse complement strand
GGCCAGCTCGCGCTGCGCGGGGCGCGCGCCGCCGCGGCGCCGAGCGCGCGCCATCAAGCGCAGCCTGCACCGCGCCGATGACGCGGGAGCGCGGCGCCCTGGCGCGTCCGGGGAGTTGCGGCGGCGGCGCGCGCCGCCGGTGAACCGCTTGCGGGGAGTCGAAGGCGCTCGTGCTCTACGCGATTGGTGACATCCACGGCGAGAGGGAGGCGCTCGAGGCGCTGATCGAGGCGCTGCCGCTGCGCGACGACGACCGACTGATCTTCATGGGTGACTACGTGGATCGCGGCGCGGATTCGCGTGGCGTGGTCGACTTCCTGGTCGATCTCGCCAAGCAGCGGACCTGCATCTTCCTGATCGGAAACCACGAGTCGATGTTCCTCGACTTCCTCGGCTGGGAAGATCGCATGTACTTCGCGGGCGATGCCTTCCTGATGAATGGCGGCGACCGCACGTTGATCAGCTACGACTACTTCGCGTCCGATCTCGAGCCGACGCGCTTCAAGCTGCCGAAGGCCCACGAGGCGTTCTTCCGCCGGCTCAAGCTCCACCACCGCGAGGGCGACTACCTGTTCGTGCACGCCGGCTTGAGCAATTCCGCGCTCAACGAGAGCGACGTCGAGTACGCGCTGCGGCGCACGGACGTCGAGGATTTCCTCTGGAACCGCACGACCGGCGACCTGCCGCACAAGCTCGGCATCACGATCGTGTACGGCCACACGCCCGCGACCGACCTTCAGGTGCGTTGGAACTCGCCGTTCAGCATCGGGATCGACACGGGCGCGGTCTACGGCGGCAAGCTCACCGCGATCCGCCTGCCCGACGAGACGATCTTCCAGGTCTGACGCGCGCCCGGATTCGGGGAACATCAGCGCGGCCAACTGGGCCCCGGCCAGCGGCGGATCCCTCAACAGAGAGCGGAGCTGCCCGGGCTATTCCTCGCGCGAAGCGAGCACGGGCACGACGAGGCGCCCGCCCGCCTGCAGCGCGCTGAAGTCGAGCGTGGGGTTGTACTGGCGCAGCAGCCAGACGGGCACGCGGTAGCGCTTCTCGGCGAGGTACCAGAGCGTGTCGCCGCGCTCGAGCTCGTGGCTGTCGGTGCCGACGACTTCGTAGGCGGCGAAGAACTCTTCCTGCAGGGTGTGGTGGTACTCGAGGCGGCGCTGCACGAACTGCTCGCGCGAGACCACCGAGAAGTCGAGCTGCGTCGGCCGGCCGATGCCCACCGCCGTTCCCGCGCGCAGGCGGTTGAGCCGACGCAGCCGGCTCGTTGGGATCTCCAGCCAGTCCGCGTAGTGGCCGAGCGTCTCGTTCGCCTGAACGATGATGCGATCGTCGTCGGAAACCGCATAGTCGGACGGATCGGGAGCGGGCACGACGACCGACGCGATCGCGGGTGTCTCGCTCGTGAGATCGTCGAGCACGGCCGCGACCTCGCTCGCATGGAGCGCGACCTCGTCGGCGAGGGTCGGATCCGCCTCGATCTCGGCCGCGAGCACCTCGGCGACCGCGCCCGCTGCGGGCTCGCTCGCGCCGCCGCGCGGTGCGGTGAGCGCGGAAGCCGACCCGGCGCGCGCCGCAGCGGATGTGCCGAGCTCGAGAGCCGGCTCGTCGCGCGCGAGCCGTGGCTCGACGGCAGCGACGGTCACGGGGTGCGCGTCGACAGCGGCAACGGTCACGGGGCGCGGCTCGACAGCGGCGACGGTCACGGGGCGCGGCTCGACGACGCTGGCAGGAGCAGTCGCGCGCGCCACGTCGGACGCGGCGACGCTGGCGGGCGCGGCGTCGCTCGCGGCGACGCGCAGCCGCTGCCCGACCGCAATCTGGTGTCGGTTGCTCAGGCCGTTGAGCGACACGAGCTGCGCCTCGCTCAGACCGAAGCGCGCGGCGATCTTGGAGATCGTGTCGCCGCGGCGCACGCGGTAGACGCCGTCATCGGGCAGCTGCGCGAGCGCGACCGTGGCGGCCGGCTCGGCGCCCGGCGCGTCGGGCAGCACGAGCACCTGCCCCGCGCGGATCCGATGCCGGCTGCGCAGATTGTTGAGCGCGATCAGCTCCGATTCCTTCACGCCGTGGGCTCGCGCGATCTTCGACAGCGAGTCCCCGCGGTGCACGGTGTAGAGCCGATCGCGGTGCTGCTGGGCGAACCGCTCGGTCGCGGGGATCGAGGCGAGCGCGACCTCGAGCGGTCGTTCGAGGTGGCCGGCCGGCACGCGCAGCACGAAGCCCTGCGGGATGTGCTTGGTGCCGTTCCACACCGCAGGTCGCAGCGCGCGGTTGTGCTCGCGCAGGATCTCGCCGTCGATTCCGAGAGCGCGCTCGACGGCCTCGGCGGGCACGTAGTGCTCGAGGGTGGCGGTCTCGTAGCGCACGGGGTGCAGCGCGTTGATCGGCCCGAAGTAGCGCTCGGCGTCGCTGTCGACGTCGTGCGCGGCGAGGAACTCCGTGTAGAAGTTGCGCGACGCGAAGCCGAAGCTTCGGCTCTTGTACTTCGCGATCACCGTCGCGATGTCGTCGGTGCCGAGCGTGCTCATCGCGCGCTTCATGCCGCCCACGCCGTGGTTGTAGGCGGTGATCGCGAGCGGCCAGGAGCCGAGCGCGTCGTAGTTGGAGCGCAGCAGCCGCGCCGCTCCGTCGCTCGCGGCGAACGGATCCATGCGCTCGTCGATCACCGAGTCGACGCGCAGGAACAGCCGGCCCGTCGAGCGCGTGAACTGCCAGAGGCCCGCCGCGCCGACGCGCGAATACGCGGAGGGGTTGAAGGACGATTCGACGTGGGGCAGCGAGGCGAGCTCGGCGGGCACGCCGTAGGCCTCGAGCGACGCGCGAATGTGTGGCGCCCACTGCCCCGCGCGCTCGAGCCCCTCGCGAAAG
>DASPGF010000263.1:0-4418 GCA_035620755.1 Myxococcota bacterium | reverse complement strand
CCTCAGCGCCTGGTGGGCTGCCACGTCACGGCCCGCCGCCCCGCGAGATGGTAGGCCCACGCCACCACGATCGCGCCGTTTACGAGCACGAAGAAGCCCGCGAGGCGCGGCAGCGCCCGCGCGCCGATTTCGGGCACCGCGAGCGCGAGCGCGCCGAGCCCGTAGCCGGCTAGCTGCGCGGCGAGGAAGGCCGCTGCCAGGGGGTTCGAGGAGGCCGCGAACGCGCTCCCGAGCAGAAGGCCGATCAACGCGAACGGCGAGGTGAACCGCGCGACTTTGTGGCCCCAGAGCGCGAATGCGGCCCGCCCAAAGCGCGGATGCAGCAGCCCCCGGTAGGCGGCGAGAACCGCGATTCCGCGGCGCACGGTCCTCACCTTCCGCTGCCACTCCACGCCCGCCTCGCGCGTGGCCCCGAAGCGCGCCCCCGCGCGCGGCTCGGAGACCGCCCGGTAGCCGCGGCGGATCGCCTCGAGCGCACAGCGGAAGTCGCTCGCGAGATCTGCAGGCCAGGGCGACGCGAGCTCGCGCCGCACCGCGAAGAACGAGCCCGAGAGGCCCACGAGCGTCGAGCCCTGCGTCTCGAGCCGGCGCAGCCACATCTCGAGCGACACGTAGCTGCGCTCGCCGCCCGCCGATTCGACGATGTCCTCGCTGCTCACGCACCCCACGCTCGGGTCGCAGAACGGGCGAACGATCTCGCGCAGCGCGTCGCGCGCGAGCTCGGCGTTGAGATCGCTGAAGGCGAGGATCTCGCCGCGCGCGTGCTGGATCGCATTCGCCTGCGCGGCCTCCTTGCCGCGCCGCTCTTCGCTGCGCACGAGCACGACGCCGCGATCGGCGAGCTCGCGCGCGATCGAATCGGTTGCATCGGTTGAGCCATCCGATGCGACGATCACCTCGACTCGCGACGAGTATTCGAGCGCGAGCGTCGCCTCGAGCTTCTGCCTCAGCGCGTGCTCGCCGTTGTGCACCGCGATGATCAGCGAGAGCGGCGGCGCGGTGTCGCCCTTGCGCAGCTCGCGCGGCGAGAAGCGCGCGAGCGCGAGCGCGAGCAGCGGGTAGCCGACGTACGCAAAGGCGAGCCACAGCAGCGACAGCGCGAGCAGCAGGTAGCCGAGCGTCATCGGCGCTTCTCCTGGGAACACGCGCCGTCAGCCGAGGTGGACTCCATTGGAGCGCCCAGCGTAACCGAACGCGTTTTGCCCGACACGGCGGGAGATTCGAGTCGTCGTTGCACATGCGCGCTCGCGGTGGCGGACGGCTCGCGCAGCTCTGGTGCCGTGCGTTTCTCGCCCACGCTACCGTCCCGCGGCCATGTCCTCGGGCTCATCGAATCTCCGCGCTTCCGCGAGCGACAGCACACGAGCTCGTCTGCTGAACAACATCCTGCTCGCGCTGGCGATGTTCATCGGCCTCGATGTTCTCGTCTCCCTGGTGTTCTGCCGCGAAGGCCACTTCTTCGGCACGACGCTGCCTCCATATGACTTGCTGTTCACCGACGAGCAGCGCTCGCGCCTTGCCAAGCTCGGTGAAGACCCGTCGGATCGCCCGGGGCTGCTCGATCCGGACCTCGGCTGGTCGCACCGCGCGAACTACACAGGCCCGGGTGGGCCGACGAATTCGGCGGCGATTCGAGCCAATCGCGAGTACACGCGCGACGTGCCGTCGGGGATTACGCGCGTCGCGGCATTCGGCGACTCGTTCACGCACAGCGGGCCGATCCCGCGCATCGAGGACACCTGGACCTACAGGCTCGAGCAGTCGCGACCCAATCTCGAGGTCTTGAATTTCGGCGTAAGCGGCTACGGAACCGACCAGGCGTACCTCCGCTATCGCCGCGATGGCGCGCCATTCCATCCGAACGTCGTGCTGATCGGGTTGATGACCGAGAACATGTTTCGGAACGTCTCGGTGTATCGGCCCGCCTACTACCACCGCAGCGGAGGAATCGGCGTCAAGCCGCGCTTCAAAGTTGGTGCGCACGGCGAGCTGCAGCTTCTGCCCTGCCCTGCGCGCTCCGCGCAGGAGCTCAAGGCGCTCATCGAGTCCCGCGACCTGGTCGAGTTGCTTCGGGACACCGACTACTGGGTGCAGCGCGCACCCCTCGCCTACTCGAGTTCGCCGTTCTTCGCGTCGTCGCTGTTCCGGATCAGCTATGCGGTCTACGAGCACCGCCGCCCGCTTGCCGCCCATTACGCGAACACCTCGAGCGAGCCGTTCCAGGTGACGCTCGCGATCCTGCGCAGCTTCCACGACGAAGCTCTCGCAAATGGTGCCGATCGCGCCCTGGTCATCGCAATGCCGACGGAGGGCGACCTGAGCCAGCTTCGACTCGGTAAGCCGCGCTACTGGCAAACCCTGCTCGACGCTCTGCAGGCCCGAGGCGTTCCGGTGATCGACCTCGCCGACCCGTTGCTCGCGGCGATCGGAGAAGCCGATGTCTCCGATTACTTCGCGAGCTTCCACTACAACGCCGCAGCCGACGCGATCGTCGCGCAGGCGCTCGCGGAAAGGATTTTCTAGCCCGGGCTAGAACAGCGTGTAGAGGAACGGCGCGATCGAGGTTCCGCCGGCGAATACCAGCGCACCGAGGAGCACCAGCACGCCGACGATCGGGATCATGTACCAGAGCTTTCGATGCCGCAGAAACGCCCAGTACTGCCGCAGCAGGCCGCCCTGCTGCATGCGCGCATACTGATCCAGCTGGTTCCGCTCACCGCTCGGCGCGTCGTCGGTCATCGCATCCGTCCCATCAGAATTGCTTGAAGTAGCTCTGCAGCGGCTTCTCGCCCTCGGGAGCCGCCCAATAGCTCGACGCGTGCGCATCGAACCCGCGTGAAATCGTATCCCGGCCGAATGCTCGCAACAGCAACCCGATCGGAGTCAGGACGCCGTAGTACACGAGCACCATGACCGCATACGATATCACCCAACCGATCGGTGCGGTCAGATAGATCAGGCCGACGAAGATCGGCCGGATCAGGCTCGGACGGAGCGCGCCGGCGAGCGCGGAAGCGGCGGCAACTCCTCCCAGCGCGTACGCGATCAGCTCGCGCCCCGGCTGCCGCCAGGCCAGCACGCCCAACACCGCGCAGAACAGCGGCAGCCACAGACAGCCGAACTGCCTCAGCTCGCGCAAGCTCGCCTTCGTCTTGAGCTGAATCAGCGCCATGGCGGGCTCACTTGGGCTTGCGGGCGATCATGATGAACAGCCCGCCCTCCCAGCCGCTGGTGAACGCGAGCTTCACCTGCGCGCCTGCGCGCGCCAGGCGCCCCGCCCTCTGCGTGGAATCGAACAGGTCATCCGTCGCGAGCGCATCCACACGCGGATCGAGCGACGGAATTCCGCGCACGAACTCGAGGCCCGCGGCGTCGATCCAGCCGAGAATCTCCCCCATCGAGTGCTTGGACTCGTGCGGGTGGAAGTACTGATCCGCCATCCAGGCTCTCCGCTTGTCCGCACTGAGCGCGCGCGAGCGCAGGAACGGATCGATCCAGCTCAGCCGCCCGCGCGTCAAGCGGAAGAGCTGCCGGCGCGCATCCGTCATGAGACGGCCGAACGTGTTGTAGAGCCCCACCACGACGAAGCCGCCCGGGCGGACCAGCGGAACGAGCGAGCGGAAGCCGCCGAGCGGATCGCCGGTGTGGTGCAAGACGCCGTTGCACAGCACGACGTCGAAGCTCTCCTGCGCGAAGCACGGCCGGAATAGATTCATTTGCAGGAACCGAACCTGCTCGAGCCCGTGCGTCCGTCGAAAATTCTCGGCAAGCCGAAGCGAGTTGAGGCATAGATCAGTACCGATCGCGCGGCGGCACGAGATGCCGAGGAAGTTGGTGAGCTGGCCCGTGCCACACCCCACCTCGAGCACCGTGCTGTTGAACGGAATCGCCTCGTCGAGCTTGCGCGCATAGACACCGGCCCGCGACTTGTCGATCAGGCTTCGCAGCGTGTCGTGGTCGTCGTAGTTTGGAAACGGGATCTCCTCGTAGAACGACTTCACTTCGTCGGTCACGTCCCGGCCCGATGCTTGTTGGTGCGGGATGTACATCTGTCGGATGCCATCGTCGCTGCCGAAACGCCGGCCGCACTCTTCGCAGCGGAGCTGCTCGCCCTCTGCGACGAGGCGAACCTGGTGGCAGGGGCTTCGCAAGAGGTCTGCGAGGATCGGGTCGGCGCCCGGCATCGAACGGGCGGCGCGCTTTGCGGGCTGCTCGCTCTTGATCAGCAGGTGCCGCCCGATGCACAGCGCATCGATTCCCGACTGCATGAACGTCTGGTAGGCCTCCTTTGGCGCGCAGACCATCGGATCCCAGCCGAGATTGAAGCTCGTGTTCACGACCACCGGGCAGCCCGTCAGCGCCTCGAAATCCTTGATCACGCGGTAGAAGAGGCCGTGCCGATCGCGGTCGACGGTCTG
>DASPGF010000262.1:0-2236 GCA_035620755.1 Myxococcota bacterium | reverse complement strand
GGGGCGGCCTTCGAGCCGCGCGGCGAGCGCCTGCTCGAAGCCCTCGAAGATCGGCACGAGGTTCTCGGGGCTCACCTCGCCGTCGCGCACCGCGCGCACGCCGCGAGCGAGCATCGACGCGAGGCCGCGCAGCGTGCCGTCGCGCGAGAGCTCCGCGAGGTAGGGCTGCGCGATCGCGAGCTTGTCGGCGAGATCCTGCAGCGCCTCGGTCTCGAGGTAGAGGAAGGCGTGATCCTCGAAGAACGCGCCGCCGCCGGGCAGGTAGGCGCGGTGGAAGTGCCGCGGCTCGGCCTCCAGGCGCGCCGCCAGCGAACCGGCGGCTTCGCCCGCGCGCTCGGGCGTTGGCGCGTCGACCACCACGAAGATGTTCTCGTAGAGCATCGGAAACGCCTCGTAGTACCGGCGCTCCGCCTGCTTGAAAGGGAGATCCTGGGCGAACAGCGCTTCGGTGTCGCCGCGAATGCCGAGGTGGCCGACGACGCCCGCCGCGATCGCAAGAGTCGCGAGCAGGATCGCCGCCAGAACCGCGATCGCGCGCCGGCAGACCGCGCTCACCCAGGCTGCGAGCCAGCGGCTGATGGCGCGTTCGATCGAGTTCACGAGCGCGGAGTCTCCCGCTATTGGATGGCAAGGGGATGAATGCGCATCGCCGGGAAGCCGACCGAGTCTAGCCGAAGCCCGCTAGACTCGCGGCCGACGCGATGCGTGGGAGGATGGATGAGAGCAGCTGGGGAATCGCGATCTCGCCGCGCGCGGCGATGGCGCGCGAGAAGCGTCGGAGTGCTGGCAGCCGCGTGGGCCGTGTCGATCGCGGCTCCGCCGCTCGCGCACTCCGACAGTGCCGAAATGCCGCCGACCGCACCGCCCGGCACCGCTGGAGCGCAGCCGCCCGCGCCGCCGCAGCCCGCAGCAGCGCCGAACGCGCCCGATGTGCCCGACGCGCAACAGGCGGCAGACGCCACGCGCGTCGTCGAAGCGCTGCACGAGAATCTGATCCGCGTGATGAAAGATGCCCAGGCGCTCGGTTACGAGGGCCGATTCGCGCAGCTCGATCCCGTGATCCACGAGCTGTTCGACATCCCGTTCATGGCGGAGAAGTCGATCGGCCGCCACTGGAAGACCGTCGACGACGAGAGCCGAGCGCGCCTGCGCGCGACGTTCGGGCGCTTCACGGTCGCGAACTACGCGGGGCGCTTCACCGACTACTCGGGCCAGCGCTTCGAGACGCTGCGCGAAGAGGCATCCAAACACGGAACCGTGTTGGTCTACAGCCGCCTCGTCTCGCCCGACCGCGAGCCGATGGAGCTCAACTACCGCCTGCGGCCGGCCGCGGGGAGCGGCTGGAAGATCATCGACGTGCTGCTGAACGGCACGGTGAGCGAGCTCGCGCTGCGGCGATCCGAGTACTCGGCGCTGATCCAGCGCGAGGGCTTCCCGGCGTTGATGACGGCGCTCGACCGGCGCATCGACGATCTCGCGCGCGGAGCAGTCACGGATCAGAGCTCCTGAGCCGCTGAATTGCGCGCTTCGCCGCCGCGCAGTCAGCCCGCGGCGGATTCACGCACCGCGCCGCGCGCAGTCAGCGCGCGGCAGATTCAATCTGGGCAGCGCGGTCCTGCAGGTACGCGCTGCGCAGCGCCGCGTAGAAGTCGACCGACGACTCCTCGAGCGCCTTGAGCGCCGCATCGTGTGCGTCGAGCGTCGAGAAGCCGCTGCCCGCGCCGATCACGAGGTTCTGTGCGGGGCCGATCAGGTAGGTGAGCGGCTGGAAGAACAGGTCGATCAGGTCGCCGAACCCGTCGCGCATCGTGTTCGGGCCGAACACCGGCAGCACGAGGTAGGGCCCGCTTCCCACGCCGAAGCGCCCGAGCGTCTGGCCGAAGTCGGCTTCGTGATGCTGCCAGCCCGCCTCGACGGCGACGTCGAAGATGCCGCCCATGCCGATCGTCGTGTTCAACAGAAACCGGCCCGTGGTCCGCGCGGCGTCGGCGAAGCGCAGCTGCAGCAGATCGTTGACGAGCGTCGCAGGCGCCTTGAGGTTGAGGAACGCGCGGCGCACGCCGCGCCGCGCGGGATCGGGCATCACGAAGCGGTAGCCGCGGATCATCGGGTCGAACACGTGGCGGGCCAGGCTCTGGTTGAAGCTCAGCAGCGCCCGATTCGCGGACTCGAACGGATCGTTCGGCTCGGGCCCCTCGATGAACTCGAGATCGGAATCGAAGAGCGCATCGAATTC
>DASPGF010000261.1:0-2899 GCA_035620755.1 Myxococcota bacterium | reverse complement strand
GATCCACTCGCCCGAAGTCGCGCGCGGCAGGATGCGTCGCTTGAGCTCGTCGCTGCCGTTGACCTGGACGTTCTGCGCGAAGAGCACCGCGTGGGCGAGCATCGCGAGCGCGAAGCCCGGATCGGAGCGCGAGACGGCCTCGAAGATCTGCACCGCAGCGGTCGCGCCGAGATCGGAGCCGCCGTACTCCTCGCGGATCGTCACGCCGAGCAGGCCGAGCGCACCCGCGCGCCGGAACAGCGCGAGATTGAAGCGCTCGCTGCGGTCGTGCTCGGCGGCCTGCGGCTCGACTTCGCGGGATACGAACTCGCGCAGCGTGTCCGCGAGCAGCGCGTGCTGCGGCGTCGGCGCAAACAGATCGAACCGGCGCCAGTCGCTCTCGCTCATCGCGCGCCGAGTCTAGCGGCCCCGCGTGCGGCGCGCCGGAACGGCGCGCCCCTCCGCGCCTGCACGGCGATGGCGCGGGGGCTACACTGCGCGCGTGTCTGCGAATCCGCAGCTCGCTGCATGGCTGATCTCCAAGCGCGATCAGATCGAAGCGCTGATGATCTCGCACCTCGGACCCGCGGCGCCGAGCCCCGCGGCAGTCGAGAGCGAGGCGCTGCGGCGCTTCCGCTCGTTCGCGGCTGCGGCGCTGCGGCGCGGCAGCGCGAAGGAGCCAGCGCTCGACGGCGTGCGCGTGCACGAGCGCCGCGTGAGCGCGCTGCTCACCGCATGGTCGAATGCCGCGGAGGAAGTCGCGGGCGAGCAGGCGCCGGCCGTGCGCAGCGCGCTCGCGCCGCTGCTCGCGCACTTTCGCGGCGCACTGCGCGCCACGCAGACCAGTCGCCGCGCGGCCGGCGAGCCGCGCAGCCAACGCCGCGCCGTGATGGCGGCGATCGACCGCATCGCCGACGCGTTCCTCGCGCTCGATGTCGAGACGGGCGTGATCGCCGACGCCAACCCCGCCGCGGGCGCGCTGCTCGGTATCGAGCGCGATGCGCTGCTCGGCGTGCAGGCGATGGCGTTCGTGCCGACCGCGGACCACGAGAGCTGGTGGAGCGAGCTCGACGCGATCAGCGAGGGCAGCGAGGCGCGCCGCTTCGACAGCTCGCTCCAGGACCGGCTGGGCTTTCGCGTGCCGGTCGACTGCACGATGACGCGCTTCGCGACGCGCAATCGCGCGCTCGCGCTGTTGCTGATCCGCACGCGCCGCGAGCCCCTGCGCTGAACGCTTCGTCGCTGCGCCGACCCGCTCGCGGGGCATCCCTCCGCGGAGCGGCTCGGGGCGCGTCGCTCAGCGTTCGAGCTGCTCGCGCAGGAACGCGAGCATGCGCGACCACGCGCTCGCGGCGATCTCGGGCCGGAACGCAGCGGGGCGCGTGTCGTTCATGAACGCGTGGCCGGCTCCGGGATAGACGACCACTTCCGCGGGCTGTCCGCTGCGCGCGAGGCGCTGCTTCAACAGCTCGATGTCGGCGAGCGGTACGAACTCGTCACGGTCGCCGTAGAACGCGAGCAGCGGACAGCGCAGCTCGCTCGCGAGCGCGAGCGGCTCGTGAGGCTTGCGCTCGGGATCGAGACCCGCGTCGCTGTGCAGGATGCCGTGCTGATGGGAGAGCAGGCCGTAGAACGCGACGCTCGCGCGCAGGCCGGAGCAGCGCGCAGCCGCCATCAACGCGTACATCCCGCCCATGCAGAAGCCGATCGCGCCGATTCCCCTCCCCTGCGTGATCGGCTGCTTCGCGAGGAACTCGACCGCCGCCTGCACATCGCCGAGCACCTGCGGATCCGACAGCGCGCGCATCCACGCGCCGGGGTCTTCGATCGCGACCGCGTCGAGCCGTCGGTAGAGGTCGAGCGCGAGCGCCGCGAATCCCTCGTCGGCGAGGCGCTGGGCGATGTCGCGCGCGTGCGCGCTGAGCCCCCACACGTCGTGGATGAGCGCGATGCCCGGGCACGCGCCGCGATCGGGCAGCGCGAGGAAGCCGAGCTCGACGTCCTGCGTGTTCACGCCGCCGAGTATACTCGGCCCGCATGAGGTACGAACGCGAGCTCACGGTTGCGCTGAGCGCGGCGCGCGAGGCGGGAGAGATCCTGCGCGGCCATTACGAGCGCGGGACGCGCGCGTGGGAGAAGAGCGCCGACAACCCGGTCACGATCGCCGATCTCGAGTCCGATCATGCAATCGCAGAACGACTGCACGACGCGTTTCCAAACGATGCGATTCTCTCCGAGGAGACGCTGCGCGACGCCGCGCGGCTCGCGCAGCGGCGCGTCTGGATCGTCGACCCGATGGACGGAACCAAGGAGTTCACGCAGCGCATTCCGGAGTTCGCGGTCTCGATCGCGCTCGTCGAGGACGGCGAGCCGATCGTCGGAGCGATCCACAACCCGGCCGCCGGGGTCACGCTCTGGGCGACGCGCGGCGGCGGCGCGTTTCGCGACGACCAGCGCGTGCTCGTCTCGCGCTGCGAGCGGCTCGAGGACGCCGTGGTGATCGCGAGCCGCACCGAGATCTCGCGCGGACAGTTCGCGCCCTACGAAGGCTGGTTCAAGGAGCTGCGAGCGGTCGGCTCGATCGCGTGGAAGCTCGCCTGCGTGGCTTCCGGCGACGGCGACCTCAACGTCTCGGTCGCGCCGAAGAACGAGTGGGACGTGTGTGCGGGCGACCTGCTCGTGCGCGAAGCCGGCGGACGCTACGTCGATTTCGACGGCGAGACGCGCCGCTACAACCAGCCGAATCCGCTGATCGACCGGCCGATGGCGGCCGGCGGGCGCGCGCTGCTCGAGTGCTTCCTCGAGCGCCAGCGCCGCGCGGGCTGATCGCCGCCGCGTTCACCAGCGCGCCGCGGGCGGGTGGCCGCCGTGTTGATCAGCGCGCCGCGGGCGGGTGGCCGCCGCGTTCATCAGCGCGCCG
>DASPGF010000260.1:0-5310 GCA_035620755.1 Myxococcota bacterium | reverse complement strand
ACCGACACCACGACGTCGACGTGAGGATCGCGCGAATCTTCAACACTTTCGGCCCGCGCATGCAGATCGACGACGGGCGCGCGATTCCCAACTTCTTCAGGCAGGCGATCCGCGGCGAGAGCGTGACGCTGTTCGGGGACGGCTCGCAGACGCGGTCCTTCATGTACGTCGACGACCTCATCGAGGGCGTGTGGCGGCTGCTCGGCTCGAGCTACGTCGGGCCGGTGAACCTCGGCAACCCCGAGGAGATGACGCTGCGCGCGATGGCGGATAAGATCATCGCGATCACCGGAAGCGCGAGCCCGCTCGAGAGGCTCCCGCTGCCCCCCGACGACCCCAAGGTCCGACGCCCCGACATCTCGCTCGCGCGCGACGTGCTGGGCGGCTGGGAGCCCAAGATCTCGATCGAAGAAGGGCTGCGCCGGACCTGCGACTACTTCGTCACGGCGCTCGCGCGGCGCGACGAGCGCGATCGCCGCGAGCGCGAGCAGCGCGAGCGACCCGGCGGCGAGCGGCGGCGCGACCCGGCGCGGCGCAGAGCGACGGAGCGGAAAGAGCCACGGCCGTGACGGACCCCCAGCGCATTCGCAACTTCAGCATCATCGCGCACATCGACCACGGCAAGAGCACGCTCGCCGACCGCCTGCTCGACGCGACGAACTCGCTCAGCGAGCGCGAGAAGCGCGCGCAATTCCTCGACAAGATGGATCTCGAGCGCGAGCGCGGCATCACCATCAAGGCGCAATCCGTGCGCATGTACTACACGGCGGCCGACGGCCTGCAGTATGTGCTCAACCTCATCGACACGCCGGGCCACGTCGACTTCTCGTACGAGGTGTCGCGCGCCCTCAAGGCGTGCGAGGGTGCGGTGCTCGTGGTCGACGCCGCGCAGGGCATCGAAGCCCAGACGCTCGCGAACACCTACATGGCGGTGGAGGCCAACCTCGAGATCATCCCGGTCGTGAACAAGATCGACCTGCCCGCCGCGGATCCCGACCGGGTCGCGCAGGAGATCGAGGAGGTGATCGGGCTCGATGCCGCCGACGTGCTTCCGGTCTCCGCCAAGGAGGGCAAGGGCATCCCGGAGCTGCTCGAGCGCATCGTCGCGCAGATCCCGCCGCCGAGCGGCGACCCCGCCGCGCCGCTGCGCGCGCTGGTGTTCGACTCCTGGTTCGATTCCTACGTGGGCGCGGTGATGCTGGTGCGCGTGGTCGATGGGCGGCTCGCCAAGGGGGCGCGCATCCGGATGATGGCGAGCGGCAGCGAGCACGACCTGCAGCAGCTCAACCTCGTCGACCCGCACCCGCGCAAGGTCGACGCGCTCGGCGCGGGCGAGGTCGGGCTGGTGATCGCGGGCATCAAGAGCCTCGAGGACGTGCGCATCGGCGACACGCTCACCGATGCCGACCGGCCCGCGAGCGAGGCGCTGCCGGGCTTCCGCGTCGTCAAGCCGATGGTGTTCGCGGGCCTCTACCCCGTTGACTCGGACGACTACGAGAACCTGAAGGCCGCGCTGCAGAAGCTCCGCCTCAACGATTCGTCGCTGCAGTACGAGCCCGAGACCAGCGCCGCGCTCGGCTTCGGCTTCCGCTGCGGGTTCCTCGGCTTCCTGCACAACGAGATCGTGCAGGAGCGCCTCGAGCGCGAGTACGATCTCAACCTGATCACGACCGCGCCGACGGTGCGCTACCGCGTGACGCTGCAGAGCGGCGAGGTGATCGAGATCGAGAGCCCGGCCGCGCTGCCGTCGCCCGACAAGATCCGGCAGATCGAGGAGCCCGTGATCCTCGCGACGATCCACGTGCCGTCGGAGTACGTCGGCGCGGTGCTCGCGCTCTGCCAGGAGCGGCGCGGCGTGCAGCGCGACATGGTTCACCATCGCTCGCGCGTGCAGCTTCGCTACGAGCTGCCGCTGAGCGAGGTCGTGCTCGATTTCCACGATCGGATCAAGAGCATCACGCGCGGCTACGGCTCGTTCGACTACGAGCTCTCGGGCTATCAGCCCGCCGACCTCGTCAAGCTCGACATCCTCGTCAACGGCGAGTCGGTCGACGCGCTGTCCGTGATCGCGCACCGCGACAAGGCCTACGCGCGCGGCTCGGATCTCACGCGCAAGCTCAAGGATTTCATCCCGCGCCAGATGTACGAAGTCGCGATCCAGGCGTCGATCGGCACGCGCGTGATCGCGCGCACCACGGTGCGCGCGCTGCGCAAGAACGTGACCGCGAAGTGCTACGGTGGGGACATCACGCGAAAGCGCAAGCTGCTCGAGAAGCAGAAGGAAGGCAAGAAGCGCATGAAGAAGGTCGGCTCGGTGGAGATCCCGCAGGAGGCCTTCCTCGCCGCGCTGCGGATCGGGGAAGACTGAGCTTGGAGCCGGCGCGCGCGACGGAAAAGTCGGAAGGCGAAGATTCGCCGCGCGGCGCGAACGCAAAGGCGCGCGGGGCCGCGCGCTCGCGTGGCGACGCGAGCCGCGACGCGGCGGAGAACGGCAGCCGGGATGGCGCCGGCGGCGGATTCTGGGAGCAGGTCACGACGTTCGGGATCGCGATCCTGATCGCGCTCGGCGTGCGTCAGTTCATCATCGAGCCATTCCGGATCCCCTCGGGGTCGATGTTCCCCACGTTGCTGATCGGCGACCACTTGTTCGTAAACAAGTTCGTGTATGGTCCCAAGCTGCCGTTCAGCGACATCCGGCTGCCCGGGCTGCGCGCCCCGGAGCGCGGCGAGGTGGTGGTGTTCACCGTCGCCAAGCGCGGCGGTGAAACGTACCCCGCCGACCGCCACCCGAACCTCAAGCGCGAGGAGTTCGTCAAGCGCATCATCGGGCTGCCCGGCGACGAGATCGACCTTCGCGGCGGACGCTATTTCGTCAACGGCGAGCCGATGGAGACGAAGCCTCTCGGCGAGCGCTTCGAGGATCCCGACGGCCGGCGGCTCGAGACCCTCGAGGTGCGGCTCGGATCGCGCGTGTTTCGCACGCTCGACGACCCGTACAGCCCCGGCCCGATGCGCAACGCGAGCAACGCGCCGATCCGGTGGCCGATCCGGGTCGAAGAGGGGCGCTACTTCATGCTCGGCGACAACCGCGACCACTCGCAGGACAGCCGCGTCTGGGGGACGGTCCGGCTCGCGGAGATCAAGGGCCCCGCGTTCATCCTCTACTGGTCCTGGAATTTCAACGGCAGCTGGCTCGAGGTGCTCAACCCCGTGACCTGGTGGACGGTCGAGAAGCGCTGGGACCGCTTCGGGGACCGGGTCGAGTAAGCGCGGGTGTGAACGCAGCCCGCAGGCTGGCCCGAGGCGCGCGGATTTGACGCGCGGCAAGCGCCCGGTATGCTCTGGCTCATTGAGCGGCTCTTTTAATTCCGTCCCGTGAGGCGGAGAAAGTGCGAGCGTGACCTCCCATCCGATCGACAGCCGATCCACGACCCGAGCACCCGGCGGCGGACACGTCGTGATGGACGACGTCGCGATCCGGCGCGCGCTGATGCGCATCGCGCACGAGGTGCTCGAGCGCTGCGACGACCTCGACCGCCTCTACCTGGTCGCGATCCCCAACGGCGGCGTTCCGCTCGCGCGCCAGCTCGCGGCGAACTTCAAGCAGATCGCCGACGTCGACGTGACGGTCGGGATCCTCGACACCACGCTCTACCGCGACGACCTCAAGCTCACGGGTCAGCGCCCGCTGCTTCGCGAGACGGAGATGCCGTCGGCGGTGGACGACCGCATCGTGATCCTCGTCGACGACGTGGTGAAGACCGGCCGCACCATCCGCGCGGCGATGGACGCGCTGATGGATTTCGGCCGGCCGAGCTCGGTCCAGGTCGTCGGCCTGATCGACCGCGGCCACCGCGAGCTGCCGATCAAGCCCGACTACGTGGGCAAGAACCTCCCCACGCAGGCCGGCGAAGAGGTTCGCATGAGCGGGGTCGACGGCACGCTCGAGGGGCCGCTCGCCGTGACCGTGCTGCCGCGCATTGCGGGCAGCGGCGGGGGCGCGCGGTGATCGGCCGGGACCTGCTGGGCATCGAGGATCTCGATCGCGCGGACATCGAGCGCATCCTCGACACCGCAGAGCACATGCGCGAAGTCGGCCGACGCGTCGTCAAGAAGGTTCCGACGCTGCGCGGGCGCACCATCGTGAACCTGTTCTTCGAGGCGTCGACGCGCACCAAGGCGAGCTTCGAGATCGCGGGCAAGCGGCTCTCCGCGGACGTGGTCAACTTCTCGCCCTCGTCGTCGAGCCTCAAGAAGAGCGAGAGCATCCTCGACACCGCGCGCACGCTCGACGCGATGGACCCCGACGCCGTGGTGGTGCGGCACGCGGTTGCGGGCGTCCCGAAGCAGATCGCGGACGTGCTCGGCGCGCCCGTGATCAACGCGGGCGACGGCGCGCACGAACACCCCACGCAGGCGCTGCTCGATCTGCTCACCGTGCGCATCGAGAAGGGCCGCATCGACGGCCTCACCGTGGCGATCGTCGGAGACATCCTGCACTCGCGCGTCGCGCGCTCGAACATCTATGCGTTCGGCAAGCTCGGCGCCGAAGTGCGCATCGCGGCGCCGCCGACGATGATTCCCGCGGCGATCGAGACGCTCGGCGTGAAGGCCTTCACGTCGCTGCGCGAGGCGCTCGACGGCGCCGACGTCGTGATGGCGCTGCGCATCCAGACCGAGCGGCTCGCGGGCACCTACCTGCCGAGCGTGCGCGAGTACTCGTCGACCTTCGGCATCGATCGCGAGAAGCTGCGCTTCGCCAAGGAGGACGCGATCGTGATGCACCCGGGTCCCGTGAACCGCGGTGTCGAGCTGTCGCACGAGCTCACCGACCACCGGCCGAGCGTGATCCTCGACCAGGTGCGAAACGGCGTCGCGATCCGCATGGCGGTCCTCTACCTGATTTCAGGACGTCGCCCGGAGGGCGAGCCGAGCCCGGATCTCGCCGCGGGAGAGGAGAAGTGAGCGGGCGTCGGATCTGGATTCGCGGCGCTCGCATCCTCGACCCGGCCGCGCAACGCGACGAGACCGGCGATCTGCTGATCGAGTCGGGCGTGATCGCGGCCGTCGGCGCGGCGTTCGATGCGCGCGACACGCGCGACGCCGAGCGCATCGACGCGCAGGGAGCGTGGGTCGCGCCGGCGTTCATCGACCTGCACAGCCACCTGCGCGAGCCCGGCCAGGAGTACAAGGAGGACATCGCCTCGGGCGGGCGCTCCGCGGTCGCGGGAGGCTTCGCGGCGGTCGCGTGCATGGCGAACACCCAGCCCGTGAACGACGACCCCGCGATGACCGACTACATCATCGACC
>DASPGF010000259.1:0-3901 GCA_035620755.1 Myxococcota bacterium | reverse complement strand
CGGCGTTTCGAAGGCCTGCAGCGCCTCGAAGACCGCGACCGCGTAAAGGATCTCCGAGACGCCGAACAGCGCGAAGCTCGCGCCGAGCAGTCGCTCGGGGGCTTCGCGCGTGCGTGCGCCGAGGCGCGCGAGCCGCGCGCCCGCGAGCAGGTAGATGATGCCGGCTGCGAGCTCGCCGAGAAACGCGTCTTCCATCGAGAATCGCTCGTCCTTGCGGCCGGCGGCGCGCCTCTGCGTGCGCCGTGCTACCGCGCATCGTCGCGCCGCGCTCGTGCGCCGTTGTGCGGCGCTCGCGTGCGTCGTTGCGCCGCACTCGCGCGACGCTCTGCCGCGCTCGCGCGCGAACCCCCTCTTCGGGTCTTTTCGAGCGCAACTTGAGGAGTAAGGCCCCACCCCCCAAAGGGGATCAGGCGTGCGCGCACGCCGCGAGCTGACGTAGACTCAACGGCGTTCCGCTGCGCCGTGGCTGATGGGGCCCGGCCGGAGTGCCCCCGATGGCAGCGCGCCGAAAGATCGCGGTGTTTCCCGAGCCCGCCGCCGTCGGTCCGCTCATGAACCTGGTCGGGATCTGCCAGGCGCTGCGCGAGCTCGGTCACGACTGCGTGTTCATCCTCGATCCGGGGCTCGCGGACAGCGCCGCGCGCTACGGGTTCGACGAGAGGCTCTTCTCCTGCACGCCGCCGATGACGCCCGAGCAATCGGCGAAGTACTGGGACGATTTCATGCGCGAGCACCTCGCGAGCTTTCGCGCATCGCCCTACGATCAGATCCCGACCTACGTCAAGGCGTGTTGGGAGGCGATTGCTGAAACTTCGAAGTGGTCGGTTCGAAATGGGCTCGGCGAGTGCCTGCGCGAGCTCGCTCCCGATCTGATCGTCAACGACAACGTCGCGCTCTACCCCGATACCGAACGCGCGGGCTGCCCCTGGGTGCGCATGATCTCGTGCAGCGAGAACGAGATTCCCGATCCCGACATCCCGCCGCACTGCTCGGGCTGCAGCGAGAACGACCGCGCGGGCTTCGAGCGCTTCAGCGCGCGTTTCCGCGAGGCGATCGGGCCGATCCACCGCGAATTCATGGATTTCATCGAAGACTGCGGCTGCAAGCGGCTGCGCTTCCCGGAGTTCGTGGCACCGTCTCCGCACTTGAATCTGCTGCTGCATCCGAAGCCGCTTCGCTACCAGCGGCGGCATCCGCTCGACCCGGCGACGTTCGCCTACCTCGACGGCTGCGTGCGGCGCGAGGTCGAGCCCTACGAGCCGCCGCGCTTCGAAAAGAACCAGAGCGGCCCGCTGATCTACCTGAGCTTCGGCAGCCTCGGCGTCGCGGACGTCGATCTGATCCAGCGCATGATCGACGTGCTCGCCGCGACGCGCTACCGCGTGCTCGTGAACGTCGGCAGCTATGCCGACCGCTATGCGCCGCCGCCCGGCAACATCCAGCTCGCGGCGTGGTACCCCCAGACCGCGCTGCTGCCGCACTGCGACGTCGTGATCCAGCACGGCGGCAACAACACGCTCAACGAGACGCTCTATTTCGGCAAGGCACCGCTCGTGATGCCCTTCGCCTGGGACGGACACGACAACGCGCAGCGCATGAACGACACGGGCCACGGAATTGGCATGCACCGCTATGCGTGGTCCGACGGCGAGCTGCTCGCGAACATCGAGCGGCTGCTGACCGATCCCTCGATCCGCGCGCGCCTCGCCGGGACCAGCGCCCACATGCGCGCGCACGACGGCCGCCGCGAGGCCGCGCGCCGCATCGACGCGCTGCTCCGCACCTCGCAGCGGGGCCGCGCGCTTCAGAAGCGCACGCGCAGCCCCGCTCGCGGACGGATGCCCGGCGCCCGGAAGCCGATCGCCTCCTCGTAATTCGCGTCCAGCAGGTTGTCGATCTCGAGGTAGACACTCAGCGGCTCCCGCACGCGCCAGCTCGCGCTGAGGTCGACGCGCACCCAGGGGTCGAGCGTCCGCTCGCCCGTCGGCTCCGAGGAATCCTCGACCGAGCCGACGACGAGCGTGGAGGCGCGCAGCACGACGCGCTCGACGGGCGTCCAGGTCAGGGTGAACGAGCCGCGCCAGCGAGGCCGCCTGAGCAGCTCGTCGCCGGTATTTCGGATGTCCGTGTCGGTGAAGGTGAGATTGCCGCTCCAGTCGAGCGAGTCGCGCAGCTTGGCGTGGAGCTCGAGCTCGACGCCTCGCGAGACGACCTCCGACTGGTTGATCAGCTGGGGAGGATCGGGAGCGAAGTCGATCAGATTCCGCACCTCGATCTCGAAGTAGGCGGCGCGCGCGTCGATTCGCTCGCTCCAGAAGCTCCGGCGCAGCTCGATGTCCCAGCTCTCGCTGCGCTCCGCGACGAGGTTCGGGTTTCCCACGACGGGATTCGCGAGCGAGTAGAACGCGGGGAGCTTGAAGCCCTCGCCCCAGCTGCCCTTGACGGTGACGCCCGTGCGCGGAATCGCGTACTCCGCGCTCGCGCGCGGCGTGAGCTCCGACGACGAGCGGTTCGAGAAATCCGCTCGCAGGCCCGCATACAGCCGCAGCCCGCAGTCGTCCTCCCAGTGGAGCTCGCCGAACGGGCCGCCCACGACGCGATCGAGGTCGAAGCTCGTCGAAAGTGGCTCCGCCTCGCCCGGAAACAACAGCTGACCGCGGCTTACGCCGTCCTCCCAGTAGACGTTGCCGCCCGCGGTGAGCGAGAGACCTTCGATCGGCTCGACGCTGTTTCGCAGCAGCAGCGCGTAGGTGTCGAGCTCGTCGCGAGTCGCCTCCGAAGGAATGCCGGTGGGCGTGCGCCCGGGCGCGATGCCGGGCGAGCTGCGATCCTCGCGCCGCGAGCGATAGTCGAATGAGAGCGCGTAGTCGAGCCAGCGGCCGCGCTGGTGCGCGGCTTCGACGCGCAGGCCGAGATCGCGCACGTCGCGCTTCTCGAGCGTGCGGATCACCGCGAACTCGTCGCCGCCGCTGTCATCGGGAAACGCCTCGCTCGTCGAGTCCGCGAAGCGCAGCGTGCTTCGCAACGACGCATCGGCGGGGAGCTGCACCCCGAGGTTCGCCTTGAGATTTCCCCCGCTATACCGCTGCTCGTCGGGAGGATCGCCCTCGTCGACCCACGCCCCCGCGAGTGACAGATCCGCACGGCCCGCGCGGCCGCGCGCCTCCGCGCCCACGCGGTACACCTCCCAGCGTCCGCCGCTTCCGTCGAGCACGAGCTCGGTCGCGTCGCGCCCGCTGCGCGTGACGATGTTGACGACGCCCGCGATCGCGTCCGAGCCGTGCACCGCGGAGACCGAGCCGCGCACGATCTCGATGCGCTCGATGCCGGCCGGATCGAGCGTCGAGAGATCGAACGAGCCGCCGCGGTTGTTGGTGGGATCGTTCATGCGCACGCCGTCGATCAGGATCAGCGTGTGGTTGGGGTCGAGGCCTCGCGTGTAGATCGAGGCGCGCGCGCCGCGCGAGCCGGGCTGGTCGACGTGCACGCCGGGCACGTGCCGCAGGATGTCGACCACGCTCGTGTAGTGGCCGCGCTCGATCTCCTCGCGCGAGATCACGGTCAGCGTTCCCGGCGCGCGCGCCAGAGGCCGCGGCTCGAGCGAAGCGCTGGTCACGACGGGCTCGAGCCGATGCACGGGAGGCAGCGCATCGGCTGGCTGCGCGCCCTGCGCGAGCGCCGACGCGGGGATCGCAGCGATCAGCGACAGCGCAACGCCGCGCATCGGCACCTCGCCTCCCGCGCGCGCGGGCCGCAACGCTCGATCGCGTCGCGTTCGCCTCAGCGGCTCCCGCCCCGGTTGAACCAGACCTCGAGCTCGGGTCCGCCGGCGCGCTCGGCGATCTCCCAGGCATTGTTGACGGGCGCGATCACGTCCGGCCGGCCGTCGCCGTTGAGGTCG
>DASPGF010000258.1:0-2601 GCA_035620755.1 Myxococcota bacterium | reverse complement strand
CAGCGCCTTGACGCGGCGCCACGCGTCCTCGGCCGCGGCCTTCTGATAGCTGGCGCGCTGATCGCAGAAGAAGCCGTGATCCGCGCCGGGGTACACCACCACCTCGTGCTTGACCTTCGCACGCTGCAGCGCGGCCTCGATCGCCTCGACCTGATCCGGCGGTATGTAGGCGTCCTCGTCGCCGAACAGACAGAGCATGCGGCCCTTGATCTTGGGCGTGCGGCCGAGCGTGGGCTCCGCGCCGCCCGGCCCTTTCGGCGCCGCGATGCCGCCGCCGTAGAAGCTCGCCGCGCAGCGCAGCGGGGCTTCGCACGCGACCAGGTAGGTCATGTGGCCGCCGATGCAGAAGCCGATCGCGCCGACGCGGCCGCGCTCGACGTCCGCGCGCGCGTCGAGCCAGGCGATCGCCGCGCGCGCGTCGGAGATCATCTCGTCGGCGCGCAGCGCGCCGAGCAGCGCCATGCCGCGCTGCATGCCCTCATCGTCGTAGCCGTACTCCACGCCGGGGCCGGTGCGGTGGAAGTAGTCGGGCGCGAGCGCGACGTAGCCCTCGCGCGCGATGCGCTCCGCGACGTCGCGAATGTGCGAGTTGATTCCGAAGATCTCCATGAACACGAGCACCGCAGGTCGCGGCGCGCCGTCGTCGGGGCGCGCGAGGTAGCCGCCCATGCTGCGGCCGTCCGCGAGCGGAATGCGAATCGATTCGGTCTTGATCTTCATGCTGTCTTCCCGGTGGCGTTGCGGGTTTGTCCCGGCTGGGCGCCTAGCAGGCTCCTGGCCGCTCTCCGCCGACGGTCCCTCGTCTGCGCGGTCGGCTGCGCTGCGTCGAGTCTTTCCGACGCGACGCACGCCGTCAACCGCGCGCAGCGGCACGGCGCGAGCGCCGCTCATGCGTGCATGCGAACCAGCGGCGCGCGCTCCGCGATGATCTCGGCCTCGCGCTGCGCGAGCTCGGCGAGTCGCGCGCGCGCGGCCGCGGCACCGCCCGCGCCGGCTGCGGCGGCCGAGGCGAGCTCGAGGTAGCAGCCGTGGTGGCGCGCCTCGCTCGCGAGCAGGCCCGTGTAGAGCGCGCGCAGCCGCGCATCGCCGACTGCCTGCGCGAGCAGCTGGAAGCGCTCGCAGCTGCGCGCCTCGATCAGCGCGCAGACGAGCAGCGTGTCGACCAGACGCGCGGGCTCCGCGCTGCGCACGCAGTCGTAGAGCCGGCCCGCGTAGGGGCTCGGGCGCTGGCGGCGGATCGAGCCGCCGCGCGCGGCGATCGCGCGCAGCACCTCCTCGTAGTGGGCGAGCTCCTCGCGCGCGAGCCGCGAGAGCGGATCGTGCAGGAACGGCCGGTCCGGGTAGCGGAACATCAGGCGCAGCGCCATGCCCGCGGCCTTCCGCTCGCAGTGCGCGTGATCGAGCAGCAGCTCGTCGAGGTCCGACAGCGCGCGCTCGACCCAGCCGGGCTCCGTCGCGGAGGCGAGATTCAGCACGGCGCGCAAGGATAACGCCGCCGGCGCCGCACTATCACAGAACTATTACGAATTTCGCGGGAAAACCGCCGATGTCCCGGGTAGCGTGCGCTGCGCGCTCTGGGGGGCCTGGGCGCGGAATCACAGCGGCTCCGAATCGACACGAGGCGGCAGACATGCTCGCAATTGCGCTGGTCTTCTTCGGTCACTGGCTTTCGTCCGTCTTCCTTCAAAGTTTCTTCCTGCACCGTTACGGCGCCCACCGCCAGTTCTCGCTGAGCCCGCGCTGGGAGCGCGCCTTCTACCTCGCGACCTGGCTCGCGCAGGGCTCGTCGTTCCTCAACCCGCGCGCCTACGCGATCCTGCACCGCGAGCATCACGCCTTCAGCGACACCGCGCGCGACCCGCATTCGCCACTCTTCCACGGCAACCCACTCGCGATGATGCTCCACACCGTGAGCCGCTACGAGGATTTCGCGCGGCGCCGCGTCGAGCCCGAGCTGCGCTTCGCGGGCGGCTATCCCGAGTGGCCTGCGCTCGACCGCTTCGCGGACCACTGGTCGACGCGCATCGCGTTCTGCGCGATCTACGCGCTGATCTATCTCGCGCTCGCGCCGAGCGCACTCTACTTCGCGCTGCTGCCGATCCACTTCGTGATGGGCCCGATCCACGGCGCGATCGTCAATTGGTGCGGACACCGCTACGGCTATCGCAACTTCGAGATGCGCGACGCCTCGCGCAACAGCCTGCCGATCGATTTCGTGACGCTCGGCGAGCTGTTCCAGAACAACCACCACAAGGCCGGCATGTCGCCGAACTTCGCGGTGCGCTGGTTCGAGCTCGACCCGACCTATGTCGCGATCCGCGCATTCGCCGTGCTCGGCATCCTGCGTCTGCGCGCGGAGTGCGCCGAGCCCGAGACACCGGACGGCGTTGGCGCCGAGCCCGCCGCCCAGGCGCTGTGACGATGCTCACCTCACGCGCGAGCTGAGCGCGCCGCGCGCTGCGGTCCCCGAAGGGGCAATTCTCCCCTTGCGATCGCTCGCCGCCGTGGTGCAAAATGGGCTCGACCAACGCCCATTGCTCGTCGCTGATCGCCGATGCTCGCCGGGCGGGGCGTGAGTCCTGACGGGGCCCCCAGCGCGCT
>DASPGF010000257.1:0-3421 GCA_035620755.1 Myxococcota bacterium | reverse complement strand
CGAAGTACATGCCGTCCTCGGTCCAGACCGGCAGCTCGTAGGAAGTGCCGTCGCGCGTCCAGACCTTGTCAGGCGACCAGAGCACGCAGCCCGCGAGCGCGGCGCTCCCGACGCTGCTCGCGATTGCGACGGCTAGCCATCTTGGCCAGTGCATGGCGGCCTCCCGCAGCCAGACGGTACCAGAAACCGCCGCGCGCCAGAATCGGTCGATCCGCGCAGAGATTGCAGCCTGCGCGGGGATCCCGAGATCGGCCGACCCCGCTCGGCCGCCCGAGCAACCGCTGCGATCTGGATTCGGCAGATCCCGTCGCGCGGTTTAAGGAATCGCTGTCAGCATCGTGTGGCCCGACCCGCTCGGGACCTCACTCGGGGGCGCGCTCGACGCGCGCGAGTGCACGGCGCGCAGCCGCGTGCTCGGGATCGATGCGCAGCGCAGCGCGGTAATGGTCGAGCGCGTCGCGCGGCCGGGCGCTGGCTTCGAGCGCCCGACCGAGCAGGTAGTGGCCCGTCGCGTCGTCCGGCGCGAGCGCGACCATCGCCTCGTAGTGGCGGATCGCGGCCGCGCGATCGCCGCGCTTCCAGCGCAGCTTCGCGAGAGCCTGGTGCGCGGCGGGGAGAGCCGGCCTCAGCGCGAGCGCCGCCTCGAAGTGCAGCTCGGCCTCGCGCTCGCGGCCGAGCCTCATCAGCGCGCCCGCGCGCCCGAGGTGGGCGCGATACGCGTCGGGCTTGATCGCGAACACGCGCGCGTACGCTTCGGCCGCTTCCTCGAAGCGCCGCTCGCGCAGCAGAAAGCGACCGAGATTCGTGTGCGCCATCCAGGAGCCCGGATTCTTCGCAATCACGTCACGCCACAGTGTCTCCTCGCTCTCGTAGACGCGGCACTGGCTCGCCGTCAGCACCGCGAGCAGCAGCAGCGCGGGCGCCGCCGCAACGGCCGCGCCGCGCGGCCCGAGCCACGCGCCGAGCCCGCGCGCAGCGCCTGCGCTCGCGAGCGCGATCGGCCCGATGCTCGCCGCGTACTGGTAGTGATCGGCGACATAGGTGTACCAGAAGGTGAACAGGGGAATGAAGCCGAGCAGCGGCGAGAGCGTCGCGACGAAGTAGATCGCAGCGGCGAGCGGTGCACGCCCGAGCCAGCGGCGCGCGGCCCAGAGCGCGGCGAGCGCCGCCGCGCCGGCGACCGCCCACGCATACTGCCGCGGATCGCTCGGGTCGATCTCGAACTTCGGATAGCTGAATGCGAGCTCGGTCGGCCAGACCAGCTTGCCGAGGTAGAACCAGACCGCGCGCGTCGCCACGAGGAACGACTCGACGAGCGAGATCTCGAAGCGATCGCCGCGCGTTCCGATGTGGTGTCGCTCCCAGTGGACGACCACGAGGCCGAGCGCGACACCGAGCGCGAAGAACGGCGCGACCTGCGCGATGCGGCGGCGATCGATCGAGCGGCCGCTCAGCCACAGAAGCAGCAGCTGCGCGGCTGGAAGCGTGCACGCCGTGACCTTGCTCGCGAGCGCGAGCGCGTAGAGGGCGAGCGAGAGCACGTACCAGCGCGCTCCTGCATCGCGCCCGGGCGCGCTGAAGCGCTCCCACGCGAGCAGCGATGCGAGCGAGAAGAAGAGCGACAGCGTGTTCTTGCGCTCGGCGACCCACGCGACCGATTCCACCTGCACGGGATGCAGCGCGAACAGCGCCGCGGCGAGCCAGGCACCGGGGCTCGCGAGCCTGCGCAGCAGCGCCCACAACAGCAGCGCGTTGGCGGCGTGCAGCAGCACGTTGACCAGGTGGTAGCCGAACGGATCGAGCCCCCAGAGCTTGTATTCGAGGCGAAACGCCGTGTAGACGAGCGGGAAGTACTGCGATGGCGCGTCCATCGAGAGCCAGATGCGCTGGAAGCCGTCCGGAACGTGGAGCAGCGGGTTCTCGGTCACGTAGTCGTCGTCGTCCCAGATGAAGCCCGCGCGGAGCGCGGGCGCATAGGCGGCGATCACCAACGCAACGAGCAGCGCGCCGAGTAGAGCGTGTCGCGTGCACTCGCGCTTCGAGTCCATCTGCGGGCCATCCCGGGGATCGAGTCCATCAGCGGGCCATTCTCCCGTGCAAAGCCGAGCCTGGATCGATCGCAGAGCCGAGCCCGGATCCATGGTAGGATCCCGCGCGCTTTCGGCTCGCGGTATCGAACCCCATCGAATGCTCGCGGAGGCATCTCCAATGCAAGACCTGCTCGCTCGCTGCGCGCGACGCGCAATCGTCGCATTTGCGCTGGTCCTCGCACTGCCGGGCGCGGACGCGCGCGCCGCATCCGACCCGATCGAGGTCCACGTCGATCTGACGCGCGCGCCGCAGCGCATCCTGCACGCGCGGCTCGTGCTGCCGGTCGAGCCCGGCCCGCTCACGCTGCTCTATCCGAAGTACATGCCGGGCGAGCACGGGCCGACGGGTCCGGTCGCCGAGCTCGCGGGCCTGCGCATCGAGGCAAACGGAGAGCCGATCGCCTGGAACCGCGACCCGCGCGAGGTGTTCGCCTTTCACGTCGAGGTGCCCGCGGGCGCTCGCTCGCTCGAGATCGAGCTCGATTATCTCCCGCCGCGTGTGACCGGAATCTTCGGCAACGGACCCGCGACCTCCGATCAGCTCGCCGTGATGAGCTGGAACACGCTGCTCCTCTACCCCGCCGGCGCTTCGATCCACGACCTGATCTATCGGCCTTCGCTCGAGCTGCCGCGCGGCTGGGAGTACGGGACCGCCCTTCGCGAGCGCAGGCGGCGCGGCGAGCGGATCGAGTTCGAGCCGGTGACGCTCGCCGCGCTGGTCGATTCGCCCGTCGCGAGCGCTGCCCACCATCGCGTGATCGATCTGACGGGAGACGCGGCCGCGAGCCATCGCCTGCGACTGTTCGCCGACAGCGCCGCCGCGCTCGCGATCCGACCCGAGACCGAAGCCGCGTTCCGCAAGCTCGTCGCCGAGGCGCTGCGGCTGTTCGACGGCTCACGCCCGTATCGGAGCTACGACTTCCTGCTGAGCCTGAGCGACCACATCGACTCGTTCGGACTCGAGCATCACGAATCGAGCGACAACCGCCTCCCGGAGCGCGCGCTCGTCGACGACGCACCGCTCAACGCGAACGCGGGCCTGCTGCCGCACGAATTCGTGCACACCTGGAACGCCAAGTTCCGCCGCCCCGTGGGCTTGACGCGCGACGACTACCAGGAGCCGTTCGACCCCGACCTGCTCTGGGTATACGAAGGACTCACGAGCTATCTCGGCGACGTGCTGACCGCGCGGAGCGGCCTGTGGTCGCCCGAGTACGCGCGCGATTCGCTCGCGCTGATCGCGGCGGGCCTCGCGCATCGCCCGGGCCGCAGCTGGCGCCCGCTCGTGGACACGGCGCGCGCCGCTTATACGCTCTATGGTGTTGCCCCCG
>DASPGF010000256.1:0-2278 GCA_035620755.1 Myxococcota bacterium | reverse complement strand
TGCGCCCCGAGCTGCGCGGCTATTTCGCCGACGAAGTCGCGGAGCTGCGTCGCCGCTACGGCGACTTCCTGCTCGTCAACACCAACTTCGGCCTGGTCAATCACTTCGTCGACAAGCTGTCGGGAGCCTCTCCGCTGCCCGAAGCGCTGCAGCGCCCCGAGGATCGCGCGTTCGCCGACGGGCTCGTCGCGCACCGGCGAGCGCTGTTCGAGCGCTTCACCGAGATGGTCGCCAGCCTCGCGGACGCGCAGCCGAAGCGCACCATCGTCGTGCGACCGCACCCCGTCGAGAATCCGGCGATCTGGAATCGGATCGCTTCGCGACACGCGAACGTGCACGCGATCAACGAGGGCAACGTGATCCCGTGGCTGCTCGCCTCGAAGCTGCTGATCCAGAACGGCTGCACGACCGGTGTCGAGGCGTTCGTGCTCGGCGTGCCGGCGATCGCCTACCAGCCCGTGGTCTCGGAGCGCTTCGACAGCGACCTGCCGAACGCGCTGAGCCTGCGCGCATTTGATCTCGCGCAGCTCCACGCGCAGATCGAGTCGGCGCTCGAGGGCCAGCCTGCCCGCGACGCGGGCGAGCGTGCGGCGCTCGCGCGCCGCCACCTCGCCGCGCTCGACGGGCCGCTCGCGAGCGATCGCATCGTCGACGTGCTCGCGGAGCTCTACCCGCCCGGCACCGCGCTCGTGCGCGCCCGGCCCGTGCGCTTCGCGGCCGCGTGGCTGCACGCCGAGGGGCGCGCGCTCGTGAAGCGGGTGCGCGCGAAGATTCCCGGCAACCGCAACAGCCAGGACTTCCAGCGGCACCGCTTCCCGGGCGTATCACTTGCGTCGCTCTGCGAGCGCTCGGCGCGGATGAGCCGCCTGCTGCAGCGTTTTGCCGGCGTGCGGATCACGCAGCGAACGGACTCGATCTTCGAGATCCGGGGCGGCTGACCGACGCGCGCTTCGCTGCGGGCTCAGCGTCCGCGCGGCAGCGGGTTCTGGATCGCGCGGATCTCGCGCCACTGCTCGTCGACGGTTGCTGGCTCGGGCAGCGCGCCGAGGTCGCGCGTCGCGGGCGCGCACAGGTAGCCGACGTGCAGGTGATCGGCCGCGAAGTCGATCGCGAGCAGCTCGAAGCCGCTTCGCTCGAGGTAGGCGCGCATCGTCGCATCCGTGAGGTAGTAGGGATGATCGATCTTGATCGCCTCCTCGACGCAGCCGTTGCGGCGATACGCGGCGCGGAAATCCACGATGTCGACGAAGAACAGCCCCCACGGCGAGATCAGGTCGCGGATCTTGGAGAGCGAGAGCGCGACGTCGAGCAGGTGGTCGACGGCCTGGCACAGCACGATCAGGTCGAACGTCGCGCCACCGGAGTCGTAGTCCTCGACGAAGCCCGTCACGGTCTCGAGACCGAGCCTGCGCGCGACGTCGATCTCGAGCGGCGCGGGATCGATCACCGTGGCGTGCAGATCGAAGCGCTGCTTGAGCGCGTGCGCGACGACGCCGGTGGAGCCGCCGACGTCGAGCAGCGTCTTGCAGCCGCGCGCGCGCATGCGCGGCGCGAGGAAATCTGCGCGCTCGGCCGCGTACTCGCGCTGCTCGTGCTGGATCGACTCCGCGTCGATGCGCCGGCCGTGATACGCGCTCACGAGCGGCCGATACACGCTGCGGTAGAACTCCGCGTACGCGTCCCGCGTGAGCGCGGGGTTCAAGAAGACGAGCCCGCAGCGCAGGCAGCCGTCGGCGCTCGCGGGATAGCCATAGCGGTCGCGGTGCGCGATCGTCACGAAGCGATCGCTCCCGCAGAGGTTGCAGCGCTCCGCGCGCTGCACGGGCTGCGCGGGGTAGTCGTACCCGAGCGCGGCGATCCGCTCGCGCCGCTCGTCGGCTGGGCTCTTTGCGGCCATGGGAGCGCGTAGGATACCATCCGCTGTCGCGGACTGCCTGCGCGAGCTCGCCACGAGCGGGCGCGGGGCTCTCCTGCGAGGCGCGCGTCTCGCCCGCGATTTTCCAGACGCATCTCCGGGTGGAATGAAGACCTTCGACACGAGCCAGCTGTTCCTATCGCGGCGCCTCCGCGAAGTGCGCACCGATCCGTGCTGCTTCTTCTACGTCGACGACTACCTGCCCGACGATTTCTACGAGGCGCTGCGCGCGACCTTTCCCGACGTCTCCACCTACGAGAAGGACGAGTCGAAGAAGAAGGCCTTCCGCTCATCGGTCGAGGCCGACCCGTTCGACGCGTTCTGCGACGCGAATCCCGCCTGGCGTCAGCTCGTGGACTTCTT
>DASPGF010000255.1:0-8737 GCA_035620755.1 Myxococcota bacterium | reverse complement strand
CACGACGTCGCAGCTCTCGCGGATCGCTCGCCTCGTAGACGGCCACGCAGGCGGGATGCCAGCGGCGCCGTCGATCGCGCGCGCCGCGCTTCGCGCCCGATTCGTGGAGGATCAGCTCGCCGCACCAACGGCAGGTGCCGCGCTCGGCGTCGGAGAAGCCGATCTCGGGGCGGCGATGCTTGACGCGCGACGCGCGGCGAGCGCGCACACGCGTGCCACGCGAGCGCGCGCCGCGGCGCCGCGCAGCGCGGCGCAGCCGCGGCCTCACTGGCGCGCCTCGTGCGCGCGCCAGGCCTCGCGATGGGTGCGGATCGGCGCGTCGAGCGCGGCCGATCCCGGCAGCTTCACGATCGCGGCCTTCCAGTGGCTCACCTCGAGCTTGAACTCCGTGTCCCAGAGCTCCTTGGTGCGCCAGCGCTGCTTGTAGGTCGGCCCCTTGCCGGGAGCGGGTGCGGGCCGACCGACCACCGCCGCGAGCACGTAGACCGCACCGGGCTCCGCGTGCCAGCGCGTCGTGCTATCGGTCGTCGACTCGGCGGTCGTGGTGGTCGCCGAGAGCCCCTCGGAAACGGTCTTGCGCGAGTAGTAGCTGACCGCGAGCTCGAACTCGCCCGGGGTCGCCTCGATGCACGCGGGGTAGTGCCACGGCTCGTAGCGCGCCTCGACCGCGACGGGATCGTCGACGCGGCGGATCGACGAGATGTGCGTGGAGCTGTCGAGATGGCAGAGGATCGCGACCTCGCTCGCGGGCCGCATCTCGCCTTCGTAGAAGCGGAACCACTTGACCGGGGGCTCCTCGGACGGAGGTGCCTGCGCGGCGC
Source organism: Myxococcota bacterium (assembly GCA_035620755.1). GTDB lineage: Bacteria > Myxococcota_A > UBA9160 > UBA9160 > SMWR01 > JACZVU01. The sequence continues at coordinate 7,916 of DASPGF010000255.1, read as the reverse complement.
GCGGCGCCGGCGAGCGCGATGCGCACGCGCTCGCGGCCGCGGCGATCGCGAGCGCGAATGCGAGCGGGCGGCGTCGGCGGCTCATCGAAAATCAGGATGGAGCAGCCGCTCACGCAGTTCCACGGGGCGGCGAAATCGGTACCTTCCCACGCTCGCGTCCAGCGTCCAGCGACCCGAGCGCAGAAGGTGCACCCCATTGAGTCGCGTCTTGGCCGTGTTGGCTCCGCTCGCGGCGGCACTGCTGGCCCCGTGGGGGTGCGCCGCGCCGCCGCCGCCCGCCTCGAGCCTCCCTGGCAAGCTCGCGGTCGAGTCTGCGCAAACCAGCGATGCGGTAAGCGAGGGAGCGTCTCGGACCGACGTGCCCTCCGCCGCGCCGCCGAGCGAGGGGCAGCTCAGCCCCGCCAGGCCCGAGCCCGACGACGGAGCGGGGACGCTGCTCGTCTACACCGCAATCACCGGGCGCCCCCCGTTCGCGCCCGATCTCGCGCGAGCCCAGGACCCGCTCGGCAAGAACTGGACCGCGGCATCCGAGGAAGAGCGCGGGCGCGCGCTCGAAGCCGAGATCGAGGAAGAGGTGCGCCGACAGCAGCGCGCGCTCGAGAGCCTCGAGGCGCCGGACTCCGCGCAGCCGGACTTCGAATCGCTGGTCAGCTCGCAGCAGGCCACCGAGCGCGCGAATCCGCGCGTGGCGCCCGACGCGCCCGCGCCGCGCGAGCTCCCGATCTCGGTGTTCGAGATCACGTCGGTCACGATCGCCGCGAACAGCTGGGACAACGACGAGCCGCTGCGCGTCAAGCGCGGCGTGCTCGACGCGGATGGCGACGGCAACCCCGAGCAGATCCGCTTCTTCGAGCCCGGCTCGATGCAGCTGCTGCGCCTGGAGGAGGATTCGAACTACGACGGGACCCTCGACAGCTGGAGCGCCTATCAGCAGGGCGCGCTGCGCTCGCGCGTGCGCGACACGAGCGGCGACGGCCGGCCCGACGTCTGGGAGCGCTACGAGGACGAGCGCATGGCCGAGCGCACGATCGACCGCGATCACGACGGAGTCGCCGACGCATTCTACGTCTATGCGGATGCGATCCTCGTCGAAGAGCGCCACGACGCGAACAACGACGGCGCGATCGACCGGCGCATCTTCTACGAGAAGCTGTTCCGGGTGCGCGCCGAGGAGGACCGCAACCTCGACGGCCAGATCGACGTGTGGGCGAGCTACGGGGTCGTACAGGGCAAGGAGGTGATCGAGCGCGTCGAGCAGGCCACTAAGGGAAGCGGCCCGCCCGACCGAATCGAGAGCTACGACACCAGCAGCGGCGAGCCCCAGCTCGCCAAGCTCGAAGAGGACCGCGACGGCAATGGCACGATGGACGTCATCTCCCATTACAAGAACGGGAAGCTCGTGCAGCGGGAGATCTCGGACCCGAATCTCGCGCCGCTCTGAGCGGCCGAGCGCGATGCAGAGCGCGCGAATGCGAGCCGTCTCGAGCGTGGAGGCAGCGAACGGATGAGTCTCCGAGGCGCGCGTCGCAGTGCCACCGCCGGCGCGCTGCTGATCCCGCTGATCGCGGGCTGCACGTTCGTGAAGGTCGAGAGCGACCGGCAGCTCGTCGAAGCCGACGACCCCGTCTTCGACACGCGCTTCCGCGACGTCGACCCCGCGAGCCTCGACCTGTCGCACTTCTGGGTCGAGGGCGAGACACCCGCCGAGGACGCCGCGATACCCATCGACCACCGAACCTACGCGAAGATCGTCCGCTCGGTGAGCGACGGGATCGTCAACCTCTACACGACAGTGCTCGAGGAGCGCGAGGCGCGCATCGGGATCGACCCGGGCGGGCTGCTGCCCTTCCGGATCCCGCTCGTCTCACCCGTGCTCGACTTCATCCCGTTCCAGATGCCGATCCCCTACGAGGCCGAGGGCTTCAGCCTCGGCTCGGGCTTCCTCGTCAACGAAGGCGGCTTCATCCTCACCAACGCGCACGTGATCCGCAACGCGACCGACATCCGTGTCGTGCGCGCCAAGGATCGCGAGGAGTTCCCGGCGCGGATCATCGGCGTCGATCCGGCCACCGATTGTGCGCTGATCCGAATCGAGCCCCAGAGCGACATGAAGGTGCTGCCGCTGGGCGACTCCGAGGCGCTCGACGTCGGCGAGATCGTGCTCGCCGTAGGCAACCCGCTCGGGCTCAATCACACGGTGACGTCCGGTCTGATCAGCGCGAAGGAGCGCGTGGTGGAGAAGGGCGCGGCTTCGCTGGTCGATTACCTGCAGACGGATACGGCGATCAATCCGGGCAGCAGCGGCGGCCCGCTGCTCAACCTGCACGGCCAGGTCGTCGGCATCACGACCGCGATCGCCACCGAGGCGCAGAACATCGGCTTCGCGATCCCGATCGACACCGTCAAGCGCGTGATCCCGATCCTCGTGTCCGGAAACCCCGAGCGGGGCTGGTTCGGCGCCTCCGCGCGGCCCGCGCGGCCCGGTGAGGCCGCCGAGCTCGGGCACTCGAATCCGAGCGCGGTGATCATCGACGAGGTGTTCGCCGCGAGCCCCGCGTCGCAGGCCGGCGTGCGCACGCAAGACGTGATCGTTCGCATCGGCGACGAGCAGATCGGAAACATCATCGCGTTCCGGCGCCAGCTCATCAGTCTGCGGCCGGGAAGCACGCTCGAGCTCACGGTGCTGCGCGATGGAGAACCGATCGAGATCCGGAGCACGCTCGTGGCGCGGCCGAGCGAGTGAGAGCGCGCCCCCGAGCTCAGAAGCCGGTCGCGTCGGCGCGCCGCTCGTACTCGATGGCCTCCGCGCCGCGCCCTGCTGCGCGCAGCATCGAGCCGTAGGCGCGATAGCTCTTGGCAAGCTGGTGGCTCGCCTCACCGAGCTCGCTCCGGAAGATCGCGATCGAATCGCGGTAGAGCGAGTCGGCTTCCGCAAATCGACCCTGTCGGGTGTATAGCGCCGCGAGGTCGCGCGCAAACACGCCGACATCCGTGCTGGAGTGGCCGTCGAGCCGGCTCGCCAAGCGGATCGCGTCGAAGTGACCGATCTCGGCATCGTGCTCGCGACCCGTCGCGGCGAGCAGCAGCGCGAGGTTGTTCTGGGCGATCGCGGCCTCGCGCGCGAACTCGCGACCCGAGCGGGCGTGGATCGCGAGCGCACGCCGCAGCAGCGGCTCGGCGGCCGTGAAGTTCGCCGCGCGCCGCTCGGCGTCTCCGAGGTTCTGGAGCAGCACGGCGACGTACGCGTGGTCGGCTCCGTAGAGGCGGCTGCGGATCTCGATCGCCTCGACGAGGAGCGCCTCGGCCTCGCTGATGCGCTCGAGATCGATGCAGAAGACCGCGAGGCTGTTGAGCGCATCGGCGAGCGCTGCGCCGTCGGCGCCGCGAGCGGCGCGCAGCTCTCCAATCGCAGCGCGGTAATCCCGCTCGGCGGCCACGTACTCGCCGAGGCTCAGCTGCAGCTCGGCGCGCTGCGCGTGCGTCTGCGCGGTGCGCGCATCGCCGCGCTCGAAGGCGCGGGCCGCCGTCAGAGCGCGCGCGTAGGCATCCGCGGCGGCGTCGAATCGGCGCTGCCGGTGCAGCCGCGTCGCGCGATCGAACTCCGCCTGCCAGCGCGAGGCCGCGTCGGGAACGCCTGCAGACGGGTCGCGCGCATTCGACGCGCAGCCGAGCGCCGACGCGAGCAGCGCGATCGCGGCTACCAACGCGCAGCGCAGCGGATCGCCCACTGCGCGCGAGCGGCAGGGCGCGCGCAGCGACGGCCTCAATGCAATCGCTCCGAGGGCGGCGCATCGATCGCGCGACCCAGCGCGAGGCAGCGATCGAGCGCGGCGCGATCCGCGGCGACGAGCAGCCCAGGCTCCGCGCGCGCCGCACGCCCAGGCTCGGCGCGCGCCGTTCCGGCCGGCTCGGGGCCGCCGAGCTCGATGCACAGCGCGCGCTCGCCCGCTCCGCTCGGCCAGCCGCCGGGCGGCGCCTCGAGCCGAAATTCGAACGCGCGCAGCGCTGCATCCGCGAGCGGAGCCTCCGCGCGGATCCGGGGCAGCGCCCGGCGCAGCCAGCCGAGCGCGAGCGTGCCGAGCGTGAAGCGCGCCTTGAGCTCGACGACCGGCCACAGCTGCGCTTCGCCATCGGCGCCCTCGAACGCGCATGCGTCCACTCCACACGGGCCCGCGTACCCAGCCGCGGCGGCCGCGCGCGCGACCACCGCCGCGATGTCGCGCAGCGCGCCGTCGTGCGGGCTGCCCGAGGTCACGCGACCGCTCGCGTCGACGCAGCCGCGCCGGCCGCGGAAGGAACCCGACGCGGAATCGAGCCGCTCGAGCGTCCCGAGCAGCACGAGCTGACCGTCGCCGCCGATCCAGAGCTCGGCGCTGATCTCGGCGCGGCGCGCGAGCCGCGGCCTGAGCAGCGCGCCACCAGAATCCGCGAGCCGTGCGAACGCGCCGGCCGCGTCGGCGACCCGCCGCGCCTCGGCCGCCACGCGACCGCACGCGCGGGCTCCGAAGCGCGGCTCGAGCACGAACCCGGAAGTCCACGGCGCGGGCCAGCGCGCGATCGACGCCTCGATCTCGCGAACCGCGCGCGCGCAATCGCGCAGCGACTCGGGCTCGAGCACCGCGACGCAGGGCTCGAGCGCGGCGGGCAGCAGCCGCTCGCTGACGGCGACGCGCTGCGCGAATGCGCGGTCGTGGACCTCGCGCACGACCTCGGGCGGCGCGCCGAGCAGCTCGAGCCGTTCGCTCGCAGCGATCTGCCGCGCCGCGGGCGTGTTCAGCCACGCGACCGCGCAATCGCGAACCTCGAGCTGCGCAAACGCCGCGCACGGATTGCGCACGCCGAGCGCGCGCGGCCAGGGCGGCTCGACGCCCGCCCTCGCTTCGCCCGCGCAGCGCGCTCCGGGTGCGAACAGGTTGCGCCAGAGCGCAGCAGCCGTGCGCTGCACGCGCTCGCGCGCGCTCTCCGCCGCGCGCGCGGCCTCGCCCGTCGGTGCGAACGCGGGCGCGCCCCAACCGGCTCCCCGCTCGGCATTCAGGTTCGGAATCAGCAGCACGCCCGCGCTCATCGCGGCCACGGCATCGCTTCGCGAGCGACGCGCCCGAGGAATTGCGCGCGCTCGCCGCTGCGCGCCACCTCAGGCCTCCTGCGCGCCGGCTTCGACCTCGGCGGCCAGCCGTTCCCAGTCGCGGTAGAGCGCCTCCACACGGCCGCGAAGCGCTGCGCGCTCGGCGTCGATCTCGCGAATCGCGTCCGGATCGCGGCACACCGCTGGATCCCCGAGCCGCCACGCGAGCTGCTCGAGACGCTCCTCGCCTGCGCGAATCTCCTCCTCGACACCGACGAGGCGCTTCGCGGCGCGTTGGTGGCGGCGTGCGCGCTCCTTGGCGCGCTCGCGCGCGGCGATCCGCTGCTGCTTCTCGAGCGGCGCGCGGAGGTGCGGCGCTCCGGCAGGATCGTGCGCGGCGCGCCCCGCTGCTCGTGCAGAAGTGCGCGCCGCGTCAGCCGCAGCCGGCGCCATCGCGCCCGCCGCCTCGCGCGCCGCGGCGGCCGCTGCGTCGCGCAGGTAAACGTCGTAGTTGCCGCGGAACTCGCGCAGCCGCCCGCCGTCGACCTCGACGATGCGATCCGCGATCGCGTTCAGGAAGCTGCGGTCGTGCGAAATCAGCAGCAGCGCGCCGCGGTAGCCCGCGAGCGCGTTCTCGAGCACCTCGCGCGACGTCAGGTCGAGATGGTTCGTCGGCTCGTCGAGCACGAGGAAATTCGCGGGCCGCAGCAACAGCTTCGCGAGCGCGAGGCGGGCCTTCTCGCCGCCCGAGAGCACGGCGACCTTCTTCTCGACGTCGGCACCCGAGAACAGGAACGCGCCGAGGTGCCCGCGCAGGCGCGGAATGTCCTCGATCGCGGCCGCCGCCTCGAGCTCCTCGAACGCGCTGCGCCCGGGGTCGAGCGCCTCGAGCTGGTGCTGCGCGAAGAACGCGAGCGTGACGTTGTGGCCGAGCGTGCGCTCGCCCGCATCGAACGGCAGCACGCCCGCCGCGATGCGCAGCAGCGTCGACTTGCCCGCGCCGTTGGGCCCGACCAGCGCGACGCGGTTGCCGCGCTCGATCGAGAGATCGACTCCGCCATACACCACCGTGTCGCCGTAGGATTTGCAGATGCGCTCGAGCCGCAGCACCGAGCGACCCGAGCGCACGACGGGCGGAATCGCGAGCCGCAGCTTCGGCGAGCGATCGTCGGCGAGCTCCACGCGCTCGATCCTGTCGAGCGCCTTGACGCGGCTCTGCACCTGCCTCGCCTTGCTCGCCTTGGCGCGAAAGCGCTCGATGAAGCGCTCGGTCTGCGCGATCTGGCGATCCTGGCTGCGCTTGTTCGCCTCGAGCTCAGCACGGCGCAGCGCCTTCTGCTCGAGGTAGCGCTCGAAGCTCCCGTCGAAGACCACCAGGCCGCCCGCTTCGAGCTCGGCGACGCGATTGACGTGACGGCGCAGGAAGGTCCGGTCGTGCGAGATGATCAGCACGGCGCCGGGATAGGCGGCGAGCGTTTCCTCGAACCACTGGATCGAGGGCAGGTCGAGGTGGTTGGTCGGCTCGTCGAGCAGCAGCACGTCGGGGCTCGACAGCAGCAGCTTCGCGAGCTCCACGCGCATCAGCCAGCCACCGCTGAACGAGTGGAGTGGGCGCTCGCGGCGCGCGGCATCGAAGCCGAGGCCCGCGAGCATGCGCTCGACGCGCGCGTCGCGCTCGAAGCCGCCGCCGAGCTCGAAGCGCGTGCGGCACTCGTCGTAGCGATCCGCGAGCTCCGGCGGCAGCTCGCGGCCCGCGTGCGCGAGCTCCTCGATGCGTGCCTCGAGCGCGCCGATCTCGCGCTCGAGCGCGGCGAGCTCGGCGAAGACGGACGCGACTTCGGAGCGCACCGAGCCGCCGCGCGTGGGATCGATCTCCTGGCGGAGGATTCCGACGCGGATGCCCCGCGGCACCGACACGCGACCCGAGTCGGGCAGCTCGAGGCCCGCGGCGATCCGCAGCAGCGTGGTCTTGCCCGCGCCGTTCGGCCCGACGAGGCCGATCCGATCGCCGCGATTGACGCTCAGGCCGACGTCGCGGAACAGCGTACGGCCGCCGAAGCTGCGCGCCACCGATTCGAGTCGAAGCAGCATCCCGCAACCGTAGCGCGGCGCGCGCGAGCTCGAGCGCGCGGGCTCGCGCGACGCGCGCAGCGTCGTCGAGCGGCCTCGCGAGCGACGCGCGCACGCTCGTCGCGCGGCCTCTCGCGCTACGCGCGCAAGGTCGTTGCGCGCTCGCGCGCCGCAGGCCGCGCGCCTGCGATCTCAGCGATTTGCATAGTTCGGCTCGATCGTCACGACGAGCTGGCCATCGCGGTGCGCGGGGCCGCCGATCACGAGCAGGTGGTTGCTCGGCGCGCGCATGTCCATCATCACCTCACCCTCCCAGCCGACGGCCATCAGCAGCCCGCGCTCGCCGAGATTGAGCGGGCGGACCCGGAACATGCGGCCGCTCGGGAGCTCGACGCTGCCGACCTCGTCGAGCGCGAGCTTCAGGCGCCGCTCCGCGAGCACGCGCAGGCTCTGGTACTTGAACTTGCGGCGGAGGTTCTGGTCGAGGCGCTTTGCGCGCGGGTCGATCTCGCCCGGGGAATCGGAGATCTCGGCGACGGTCACCTTCACCGCGAAGCGGCGCTCGCCCTTCGCCCAGGCGCCTTGTGCCGCGAGCAGCAGCGCGAATGCGAGCGCGAGCGGCAGGCCCATGCTAGACGGCTTCACGCGATCCTCCCTCACCCGCGTCCTCCTCGGGCGCATCGAGCAGCCACACGATCGTCGCGTCGCCCTGGTCCTCGAGCACCATCACGCCGCGCCCGCCCGTATCCAGCCAGCGTATGACGCCCGGCTTCGAGGCCGC
>DASPGF010000254.1:0-5903 GCA_035620755.1 Myxococcota bacterium | reverse complement strand
TAGGCCGCGTCCGCGCCCGCGAGCGCGCCCGTATGCGTGCGCGCCATCTCGGCCGCAGCGGGCGTGCGGCCGGTCTTGAGCACGACCACGGGGATCTCGCGGCGCGCGGCCTCCGCGAGCGCGGCCTCGAAGCCCTCGGGGTCGCGCACGGATTCGAGGAACATCCCGACCACGCGCGTCGAGTCGCGCCGCAGCGCCCACGCCAGGTAGTCGCTCGAGCGCGTCACGAACTCGCTGCCGCTCGACACGCAGAGGTTGAACTTGAGGCGCCGGTCGTTGAACGGCAGCGCGCCGTAGACCGAGCCCGACTGCGCGATCCAGGTGATCGGCCCCACCTGCGAGCTCGGGTTGCACGGAAACGCGGCCACGCGCAGCCCGATCTCCGGATTGATGAACCCCATGCAGTTGCCGCCGCAGATCGCGACACCGGCCTCGCGCGCCATCGCGGCGATGCGCTGCGCGAGCGCGGGCTCGCGGTCTTGCTCGAGGTGGCAGCTCGCAAAGATCGTCGCCGCGCGCGCGCCGTGTCGGATCGCCTGCGCGAGCGCGTCCTCGATCTTCTCGCTCGCGACGCAGAGCACGATGTGATCGACGGTCTCGGGAAGCGCATCGATCGACGGCAGGCACGCGACGCCCTCGACTTCGCCGTAGCGCGGGTTGATCGGGTAGAGCGCGCCCTTGAATCCGCCCGCCACCGCGGCGCGCAGCATGTCGTTTCCGGGCGTGTCGGCGCGCTGCGACGCGCCGAGGAACGCGATCGATCGCGGCGCGAGCAGCGGGTCGAGCGGATGGCCGGCCGACGGCTCGTGGCGCTCGATGCGTGCGGATTCGCCCATGTTCGGCCTCGAAGCTCGACGCGGGGTCGATCGCGGCGGCAGGCGCTCGAGCGCGGCGCGCGATCCGAGAGCGGCGAGGGGAGCAGGGTACCAGCCCCGCGCGGCGCTGCTAGGCTCGGGCGTCGTCGGGAATCGGAGGTGCGCGAGGTGAAAGACGCGAAGCGGCGGGATCTGGCCGCGCTGCTGCATCCCGCGACGAATCTCGCGATCCACGAAGAGCGCGGCCCGCTGCTCATCGAGCGCGGCAAGGGCATCTACGTCTACGACGGCGAGGGCAGGGAGTACATCGAGGGTCTCGCGGGCCTGTGGTGCACGGCGCTCGGTTACGGCGTCGAGGAGCTCGCGGAGGTCGCCGCCGAGCAGATGCGCAAGCTCGCCTTCGGGCACCTGTTCGGCAGCAAGAGCCACGAGCCCGCGATCGCGCTCGCGGAGCGCCTCAAGCGCATGGTGCCGATCGACGATGCGCGCGTGTTCTTCGGCAGCTCGGGATCCGAGGCGAACGACAGCCAGGTGAAGCTCGTCTGGTACTACAACAATGCGATCGGCCGGCCGCGCAAGAAGAAGATCATCAGCCGGCGGCGCGCGTATCACGGCGTGACCGTCGCGGCCGGCAGCCTCACGGGGCTGCCCGCGAACCATCGCGATTTCGATCTGCCGATCCCGAACATCGTGTTCGCGGATTGCCCCCACCACTACCGCGAGGCGCTGTCCGGCGAGAGCGAGGAGGAGTTCTCGTCTCGGCTCGCCGCGAATCTCGAGCAGCTCATCGTCGACGAGGAGCCCGACACCGTCGCGGCATTCATCGCGGAGCCCGTGATGGGTGCGGGCGGCGTGCTGGTTCCGCCGCGCGGCTACTTCGAGAAGATCCAGCTGATCTTGAAGAAGTACGACGTGCTGTTCATCGACGACGAGGTGATCTGCGGCTTCGGGCGCACCGGCAACGCGTTCGGCGCGCAGACCTTCGGCATCCGCCCCGACACCATGTCGCTCGCGAAGGCGCTCTCCTCCGCGTATCTGCCGATCAGCGCGGTCGTGATACCCGAGTTCATGTACGAGCCGATGGTCGAGTCGAGCCGCCGCATCGGCGTGTTCGGGCACGGCTTCACCTACAGCGGCCACCCGGTCTGCGCCGCAGTCGCGGTGCGCGCGCTCGAGCTCTACGAAGAGCGCCAGGTGTTCGCGCACGCGGCCCGCGTCGCGCCCTACTTCCAGGCGCGGCTGCGCGCGCTCGGCGATCACGCGCTCGTGGGCGAGGCGCGCGGCGTAGGGCTGATCGGGGGCTGCGAGCTGGTCGCGGACCGCGCGAGCCGCCGCGCGTTCGCGACGCCCGGCCAGGTCGGCGCCTACGCGTTCGACCGCTGTCACCAGGAGGGGCTGATCATTCGCAACGTCGGCGACACGATCGCGCTCTGCCCGCCGCTGGTGATCGCCGAGGCGGAGATCGGCGAGCTGTTCGACCGCCTCGAGCGCGCTCTCGACGCCACGCTCCACTGGGTCGAACGCGAAGGCCTGCGCGGCTGAGCGCAGTTCGCTGAACAGATTGCCGCCCGGTCGGCCGATGCGTTCGGAGTACGCCTCGGCGAGGTGACGCGATGCGCATCCTCCTGGTCGACGACGAGCCGCTCGTGCTCAGATCCTACGCGCGCCTGCTGCGCGCTTCTGGTGGCTGCGAGGTCGTCTGCGCGAGCGGAGGCGCGGAGGCGCTCGCGCAGCTCGAAGGCGAGCGCGCGTTCGATCTGATGCTCTGCGATCTCGCGATGCCCGCGATCGACGGCATTGCGGTCCACCGCAGCGTCTGCGAGAGCCACCCCGAGCTCGCGGGTCGCTTCGCGTTCCTCACGGGCGGCGTGCTCGACGCGGCAAGCGATCGCTACCTCGCCGAATCGGGTGCGATGGTGCTCGTCAAGCCGGTGAGGCAGGAGGAGTTGGAGAAGCTGATTGCCCGGGCAGCTCCGCGTTCCATTGAGTGATCCGATGCTGGCCGGGGCCCAGTTGGCCGGGCTGGTTCTCGGACGGGCAGCGCCGCGTTCCATTGAGTGATCCGATGCTGGCCGGGGCCCAGTTGGCCGCGTTGGATTGGCGAGCGCGGCGGGTCAGCGGCCGCCGAGCCGGCGGAAGATCTCGTCCGCATCGTCGCTGCGTGGCGCAGCATCGTCGAGCGAGACTTTCGCGAGCGCCGCGGAGATCACCGTGCAGACTTGTCGACCCGACTCGACGCCGCACTTCTCGAGCTCGGTCGGCAGCACGCGCTCGAGCACGACGCGCAGCTGCTCGATCGTGAGGCCCTTGGGCGCGAGGCCCGCGACCTTGAGCGCGATCCGCAGCGTGCCGCGCGCCGCGAGCCGGTCGAGATGCGTGTGCTGCTCGAGCCGCTCCGCGGCGAAGTCGAACAGGTCGACGGCCACCGCTCAGCCTCCCTTCACCGCCGCCGCAGCTGCGCGGCGTGCGATCCAGGCCCCATAATACCGGGGCGTGCAGAATGCGAGCCAGGCGACCCCGGCTGCGAGCATTTCGAGCCCGCCGAGCGCCGCGTCGCCTGCGAGCGTGAACTGCTGGTTCTCCTCGTAGCCCGCGTACATCGGCACGATCACGAGCGAAGCAAAGACCTGAATCATCCCGAACAGGCCCCAGAGCAGGTAGCGATTCGCGACGATCGGGTCGCAGAGGCCGAGCCGGGCGCGCCGGCGCGCGCTCGCGTGTGCGAGCAGCCCTTCGATGCCGATCCAGAGTGGCGTGAGCGTGTAGCCGAGCCACTCGCACCAGAACCACGGGCTGCTCACCGTATAGCCGTCCCATTGGCCCTGCATCGAAGAAACCCCGACGCCGACGATCAGCGCGAGCATCAGCGCAGTGACGAGCCCGCGCGCCCAGGTCTCGCGACCGCGAAACACCGAGCGTGTGAACTCGAGCGCGAAGTAGACGCTGACGTTGTAGATCACGCGGCCCGCGTACGTGATGGGAGTGAACAGATCTCCCGTCTCGAACATCAGCGGAACCGTGTAGAGAGCGTAGGAGATGCCCGCGAGCAGCAGGTAGCGGCCGAGCAGGCGCGCGGGCTCGCCCGCGCCGCGGGACGCCGTTGCGAGCACGCGCACGCCCACGCTGAACAGCACGAGCCCCGCAATGGCCTCGAAGATGAATGCGCTCGCCTGCATCGCCTCCCACACACCGCCTCGCCGCGGCCGAGCATCTTCCCCCAAATCGGCTGTCGAGATGTTGGCTTGAGCTTGGAATCCACCCCGCGAGCCGCGGCGCTCACGCCGTGGCGCAGCAACGGTCGCACTGGCGCGCGGTTGGGCGACGCATCTGCTCGCTCACGAGCGAGCCGCAGCGAGCGCGACGGCGACAATACGGGTGGAATCGCTCTACAATGGCGCTCGGCGCGCAACGAGCGCGCAGCGAGGAGGGCCGCGATGAGCGAGCAGATGCCGCGCAGCGAAGGCGCACCCGCGAGGCGCCGCGTCGGCGGCGGTCGCGCGGCGCGGGTCGCGCAGCGCTCCGAGCGCCCGAAGGTGGCTCCCGTGCGTGCGGGCCTGATCGGCGGCGCCTACCGGCCGCTCAGCGACCGCGACATCCAGCGCATCCACGCGCGCGCGCTCGACGTGCTCGAGAACATCGGCATGGGCGACGCGTTCCCCGCGTTCCGCGAGATCGCGCTCGCGAAGGGCTGCTGGGTCAACGATCACGGCCGGCTGTGCTTTCCGCGCGCGCTGATCGAGGACATCATCGCGGGCGCGGGCCGCAACTTCACGCTGCACGCGCGCGATCCGAAGCACGACCTGCTGATCTCGGATCTGCGCACCCACTTCGGCACCGCGGGCATGGCGGTGCGGGTGCTCGACGTCGAGACGCGCAAGTACCGCTCGTCGACCCTGGTCGATCTCTACGATTTCGCGCGGCTCGTCGACCAGCTCGACAACATCCACTGGTTCTCGCGCACGGTGGTGGCGACCGACATCTTCGATCTGTTCGAGTTCGACATGAGCGTGGCGTTCGCGTGCGCGGCGGGGACGCAGAAGCACATCTACTCGGGCTTCAACCTGCCGCAGCACGTGAAGCACGGCGTCGCGATGTTCGACGCGATCCTCGGCGGGGAAGGGCGCTTCCGCGAGCGGCCGTTCTGCACCGCGAACACCTGCTCGATCGTGCCGCCGCTGCGCTACGGCGAAGACAACGGCTCGGTGTCGATGGAGTGCGCGCGCCACGGCATGCCGGTCAACATGATCATCGCCGCGCAGGCGGGTGCGACGGCGCCCGCGGCGCTCGCGGGCGCGCTCGTGCAGACCGTCGCGGAGACGCTCGCGGGCCTCGCGCTGGTCAACCTCACCGTTCCCGGCCATCCGATGATCTTCAGCAACTGGCCGTTCGTGTCGGATCTGCGCACCGGCGCGTTCTCGGGCGGCGGCGGCGAGGAGGCCGTGCTCAATGCGGCGTCCGCGCAGCTCACGAACTTCTACGATCTGCCGAGCGGCGTCGCGGCGGGCATGTCCGACTCGAAGTTCCCCGACAACCAGGCGGGCTACGAGAAGGGAATCACGACCGTGCTCGCGGGCATGGCCGGCGCGAACATGGTCTTCGAGTCGGCGGGCATGCTCGCGAGCCTGATCGGCTGCTCGTTCGAGGCGCTCGTGATCGACAACGACATGCTCGGCTCGGTGCAGCGCGCGGTGCGCGGCATCGAGGTCACCGACGAGACGCTCTCCTACGAGGTGCTCGAAGAGGTCTGCTGCGGCGGGCCGGGCCATTTTCTCGGCGAGGCCCAGACGCTGAGCATCATGGAGAGCGAGTACGTCTATCCGCAGCTCGGCGATCGCTCGACGACCAGCGAGTGGGAGGAGAAGGGGTCGAAGCTGATCCACGAGCGCGCGATCGAGCGGGTGCGCGCGCTCATGTCGAATCACTATCCGGAGTACATCGATCGCAAGGTCGCGGACGAGCTGCGCCGCCGCTATCCGATCAAGCTCAGCGCCGAAGCGATGACGCCGGCCAGCGGTCGGTGGTAGGCCCCCCGTTTGCGGCTGGCTAGCCAGGGCAACTGGGTCCCGGCCAGAGGTGGACCACTCGATA
>DASPGF010000253.1:0-4084 GCA_035620755.1 Myxococcota bacterium | reverse complement strand
GCTGAGCGCCGCGCCGCGCGCGCTCAGCCGCGCGAATCGCCGCCGCCGAGCAGCCCCAGCAAGCCAGCCTCGTCGAGGATCGCGACGCCGAGCTCCTCGGCTTTGCGCGCGTTGCTCCCGGGCTCGGTTCCGACGATCACGTAATCGGTCTTCTTCGACACGGAGCTCGTGACCTTACCTCCCTGCGCGCGGATGCGGCGCTTGGCCTCGTCGCGGGTCATGCTCGCGAGCGTTCCGGTCACGACGAACGTCTTGCCGAGCAGAGCGTCGCCGCCCGCGCGCACTCGCTCGACGGCGGGCCAGCTCACGCCGAGCCTGCGCATGCGCGCGATCTCGGCGGCGTTTCGCTCGTCGCGTGCGAACGCGGCGATGCTCTCCGCAATCGCGGGGCCGATACCGTCGACGGCCTCGAGCTGTTCGCGGCTCGCGGCGAGGATCGCGTCGAGGTCGCCGAAGTGGCTCGCGAGCAGCTCAGCGACGCCCTCGCCGACGTGCCGGATGCCGAGCGCGATCAGAAAGCGCGCGAGCGTGGTCGCCGCGGAGCGCTCGATGTTCGCGATCAGCTTCGCGGCGCTCTTCTCGCCCATGCGTTCGAGCATCGCGAGCTTCGCGGCGTCGAGCGCAAACACATCCGAGAGCTGCCGCACTTCGCCCCGCTCGACGAGCTGGTCGATCAGCTTCTCGCCGAGGCCCTCGATGTCGAGCGCGCCGCGGCTCGCGAGGTGGCGCAGGTTGTTCTTGAGCTGCGCGGGGCAGTCGAGGTTCGGGCAGCGCGTGACGACCTCGTGCTCGAGGCGAATCGTCGCGGCGCCACACGCCGGGCAGCGCGCGGGAAGCTTGAAGCGGCGCGTGCGCCGGGGGCGCTTCTCGCGCACGACCCTCACGATCTGCGGAATCACGTCGCCCGCCCGCTGCACCAACACGGTGTCGCCCACGCGAATGTCCTTGCGCTCGATCTCGTCCTGATTGTGCAGTGACGCGCTGCTGACGGTGACGCCTCCGACGCGCACGGGCGCGAGCCGCGCCACGGGCGTGAGCGCGCCGGTGCGCCCGACCTGGACCTCGATCGCCTCCACGATCGTCGTCTGCTGCTGCGGGGGAAACTTGAACGCGATCGCCCAGCGCGGCGCGCGCGTGAGCGTCCCGAGCTCGCGCTGCTGATCGAGGCGATTCACCTTGACGACCGTGCCGTCGATCTCGATCGGCTGCGAGTTCCGGGCGGCGAGCATGCGGTCGTGGAAGCGGATCACCTGGCGCGCATTCTTGCAGAGCTCGAATGCGGGGCTGACCTCGAATCCCCAGTCCGCGAGCGTCTGGATCACCTCGGACTGGGTGTTCAGTCCGTCGGGCAAGCCCTCTTCGAGCGCGTACGCCCGGAACTCGAGCGCGCGCAGCCGCTCGCGGTCGACGTCGTGAATCTGGCGCAGCGAGCCCGCGGCGGCGTTGCGGGGATTCGCGAAGGGCTCGAGCCCGCGCCTCGAGCGTGCTGCGTTGAGTCGCTCGAAGCGCGCGATGGGCAGCGTCACTTCCCCTCGCACCGAGACGCGCTCGCCGAAGCCGCAGCCCGCGCGCAGCGTGCGCGGGATCGTCTCGCACAAGCGCAGATTCGCGGTCACGTCCTCGCCGACGCGCCCGTCGCCGCGCGTGGAGCCGACGGCGAGCCGGCCGGATTCGTAGATCAGCTCGATGCCGGCTCCGTCGAGCTTGAGCTCGGCGAGGTATTCGATCTCGCCTTCGACGTCGAGCGCTCGGCGCACGCGCTCGTCGAACGCGAGCATCTCCGCGCTGTCCATCGCGTTGTCGAGCGAGAGCATCGGGATGCGGTGCCGAACCGGCGCGAAGCCCGCAGCGGGCGGGGCGCCGACGTGGCGGGTCGGCGAGTCGGCTCGCCGCAGCTCCGGGTGAGCGGTCTCGAGCGTGACGAGCTCGCGGTACAGCGCGTCGTACTCAGCGTCGGAGATCTCGGGGCGATCCTCGACGTAGTAGAGCCGCACGTGTCGGTTGAGATCTTCGACCAGCTCGTCGATGCGATGCTTCGCGTCGGGTGGCTTGCGGGGGGTCGGCATGGGTCGCCGAATCTTATCAAGGCGGCGCTCGGCTCGGGCGCCGCGACCGCGTTGCGGCGCGCCCTCACGCGAGCCGCGCTCGGATGCGGTCTCGGCGTGGAAGTCCGCGCCGGCGCTGAGTAAATCCGGTTAAAGCGCAACGCCGGTCGAGGCGATGAGTGCAGGGGCGAGTCGAGGTCGAGCGAACGTCGCCTCGCGCCCAGCGCTGCGCGATCGCATTCGATTGGAGTGGGGGTTCGAGCCGATGCCCGTGCGTCCGAGGCCGGCGCCGCCGAAGGGAGCAGCGAAGGACGGCAAGCAGGGGCTGCCGCAGCGCGGATTCCGCGTGCTCGTGGTCGACGATGCGGAAGGCATGCGCAGCTATCTCGCGGCCCTGCTCGAGCTCGCGGGCTACCACGTCGACTCCGCGGAGGATGGGCGGCGCGCGCTCGCGCTGCTCGAGGGTGGCGCGGCGCCGGACCTCGTGCTGCTCGACGTGATGATGCCGGGCATCGACGGCCTCGAGACGCTGCGGCGCATCCGCGAACACCACGGCGCGACGCCCGTGGTCATGCTCTCGGTGGTCGGCAAGTCGAGCACGATCGTCGAGGCGATCCAGCTCGGCGCGTCCGACTACATCACCAAGCCCTTCGAGGACGAAGAGCTCCTGATCGCGCTCGACAGGGTGTTGGAAGCGAGGGCCTTCGAACGCCAGCGCCAGATGCTGACCGACGAGCTGCAGCGCTACCGGGACGGCGTCGTGTGGGTGAGTCCGTCGATGCAGGAGATCCGGTCCGTGCTCGAGCAGGTGGGCGAGACGGACGTGACCGTGCTGATCCAGGGGGAGAGCGGCGTCGGCAAGGAGATCGTCGCGCGCACCGCTCACTCGGTGTCGACGCGCGCCGAGCACCCGTTCGTCAAGGTCAATTGCGCGGCGCTCCCCGAGGATCTGCTCGAGAGCGAGCTGTTCGGCTACGAGAAGGGCGCCTTCACCGGCGCGGCGCGCCGCAAGACCGGGAAGTTCGAGCACGCCAACAAGGGAACCATCTTCCTCGACGAGATCGGCGAGATGAGCGCTCCGCTGCAGGCCAAGCTGCTGCAGGTGCTGCAGGATCACGAGTTCACGAGGCTCGGCGGCAATGCGGAGGTCAAGGTCGACCTGCGCGTGGTGTGCGCGACCAATCGCAAGCTCGACGAGATGGTCGCGGCCGGTGCGTTTCGCGCAGACCTGTTCTTTCGCTTGAACGTCGTGAGCGTCACGATCCCCCCGCTGCGCGAGCGCCTCGAAGAAGTTCCGGTGCTCGTCGAATCCTTCGTGCAGCGGTATTCGTCGCTCTACGGCAGAGCGGCTCCGGCGATCAGCGCGGAGCTCATGGACGCCCTCCAGCGCTACCCGTTCCCCGGAAACGTGCGCGAGCTCGAGAACATGATCAAGCGCGTGATCGTGCTCGAGACCGACCGCCCCGTGTTGCGCGAGCTGCTCGAGCGCGAGCGCCCGGGGAGCGCGGGCTTCGGCGCGCTCGCGGAGTTCATCGCGCATTCGGAGCGAACCGCCGGGGAGGTTCCGCTGCGCGAAGTCGGCCGCATCGCGGCGCTGCAGGCCGAGCGCGAGACCATCGGCCAGGTGCTTCGCTACACCGACTGGAATCGAAAGCAGGCGGCCTCGATGCTGGGCATCAGCTACAAGACCCTGCTACAGAAGATCCGCGGCTGCGGGCTCAAGCCGGGTTGATCCGCACCGACTGGGCCGACGGTCGGAAGAGGCGGCGAATCGAGCATGGTCGGGATCTGCCCGCTCGACAATCCAATCCGCGAGTACGCGTGGGGCTCGCGCAGCGCGATCGCCGAGCTGCTCGGCCAGCCCGCTCCCTCACCACGGCCGCAAGCCGAGCTCTGGATGGGCGCGCACCCGAGCGATCCATCGAGCGCGCGCTGCGCGGGTGTCGCGCGCCCGCTGCCCGAGCTCGTGCGCGAGGATCCGAGGGGCGTGCTCGGCAAGCGCGTTGCCGCGCGCTTCGAGAGCGAGCTGCCGTTCCTGT
>DASPGF010000252.1:0-4560 GCA_035620755.1 Myxococcota bacterium | reverse complement strand
AGCGACTCGAGATCTCGATTCGCTTCGGCGACGACGAATTCCGCGGCGAGATGGAGGTGAGGGTCGCCACCCGGCTCGGTGAGGGCCGCACGCAGTACGGACTGCTCGGCGCCCTCGAGGGCCCGCACGCGCGCAGCCTGAAGAACGGACTCACCAAGCTCACGCTCGACATCCAGCAGCGACGGCTGCAGCGCATCGCGGGCTCGAGCTGAGCTGGAGCCAACCCGGCCCACCGGGCCGCGGCCAGCGGCCGATCGGTAAACCGAGAGCGGAGCTTCCCCGGTCAGTCGCGGGGTGCGACGCTCGGCCGCGTCGGCGAGCGTCGGCTCTCCGCGCGGCGGCGGGAGCGGATCGCGCCGCTTCCGAGCAGCAGTGAGAGCACGCCTCCACTCGGATTGGGAGACTGGGCGAAGCGGTCGGGGTTAACTCCCAGAGAGGCTCGAATTCATTACCGATCTGGCTGAATTGCCGCTGTCAAAACGGCGTCTCGCTGCTACTCGTCGCGCATGGGGTGGGCGATCGGGCGATGAGCGGCGCGGACCGCGGGCCGGGTTTGGGGGCGACCGCGCCGAAGCAGGGCAGTCGGGCATTCCTGCGCTTCGACTCGCCT
Organism: Myxococcota bacterium; assembly: GCA_035620755.1. Lineage (GTDB taxonomy): Bacteria > Myxococcota_A > UBA9160 > UBA9160 > SMWR01 > JACZVU01. The sequence continues at coordinate 3,950 of DASPGF010000252.1, read as the reverse complement.
TCGCGAGGGCGGGTGCTCGAGCCGGGCATCGTCGAATCGGTGGGCGAAGACTCGTGGACGCTGGTGTTCGACTCGCGCCACCACGCGGTCGAGACCGGCGAGCGCCGGCTCGTCTACTACACGCGGGCGCGGCGCTTCGTCGAGCAGCCCGTGCGGGTCGAATCGCAGACGGGCGACGGCCCGCCCTACGTGCTGACCCTCAAGTCGATCGGCGAGCCCGCGGCTGCGGAAGTCCGCTCCGAGGATCGCGTCGACACGAGCGATTCCGGGCTCGAGGCCATCCTCGACGGCGAAGCGAGCTGTCCGATCCGGGACGTGAGCCTCTCCGGGCTCGCGGTGATCTCCGGCCGCGCATATCCGATCGGCCGCTCGCTCGAGGTCGCGATCCGCTACGGCTCGGAGGAATTCGCGGGCGAGATGGAGGTGCGCTGCGCGAGCGCGCAGCCGGACGGCACGACGCGCTACGGGCTGCTCGGCGTGTTCGACACGCCGCAGGGTCGCAGCCTCAAGAACGGCCTCACCAAGATGACGCTCGACATCCAGCAGCGTCGGCTCCAGCGCATCGCGGGCTCGAGCTAAGCGGGATCCTCAGGTCGCGCGCTCGCGATCGCGCGCGTCGGCAACGAGCGAGCAGGCCACGCCGACGGCGAGGATCCCCAGCACGACGGCGAGCAGGTAGAGGTTGAAGTGCTTGCCGAGCGCGAGCTTGAGCATCTCGGCGAGCAGCATCTTCACGCCCACGACCATCAGCACGAGCGCGAGCGCGGTCTTCAGATAGCGGAACTTCTCGACCATGCTCGCGAGCGCGAAGTAGAGCGAGCGCAGGCCGAGGATCGCGAACACGTTGCTCGTGAACACCAGGAACGGGTCGCCCGTGATCGCAAAGATCGCCGGGATGGAATCGACCGCGAAGATCAGGTCGGTCGTCTCGACCATGATCAGTGCGAGCGCGAGCGGCGTGAGCAGCAACGTGCCCGGTCGCGCCGTCTCGACCACTTCGTCGCGCACGGCAGGCGCGCCCGGAACCTCGCTCTCGTACGAGGCGGGTGCGCCCGCGCGCACCACGAAGTGCTCGCCGTGGAACCGCGCCGTCACGGGAAACAGGCGCCGCGTGAGCCGCACCGCGAAGTTCAGGTCGGGATTGCTCTCCTGCGGCTTGAGAAAGAGCATCTTGAGCGCGGTCAGAATCAGGAAGACCGCGAACAAGTAGAGCACCCAGTGGAACTCTGCGATCAGCTTGGCGCCGAGGCCGATCATCGCGCCGCGCATCACCAGCGCGCCGAGGATGCCCCAGAACAGCACGCGGTGCTGATAGATCGGCGGCACGGCGAAGTAGCCGAAGATCACGGAGATCACGAAGATGTTGTCGACGCTGAGCGACTTCTCGACCACGTAGCCGGTCAGGTACTTCTCGGTCGCCGTCGCGCCGTCGTTCGTCAGCCCGTCGACGACGTCCACCGCATTGCCGAGGCCGAACCAATGACCCTCGTAGGCGAAGTAGACGAGCACCGAGAAGCTCAGCCCGAGGCTGATCCACACGGCCGACCAGCCCATTGCCTCCTTCACGCTCACGACGTGGGCCTTGCGGTGGAAGACGCCGAGGTCGAGCGCGAGCATGATCAAGACGAGCGAGATGAAGGCGATCCAGGGCCAGATCATGCGCGATGGCGCTCCTCCGTGGTGAGGGGCCGGCCCGAAGCCGGCGATTCGCCTGAGTCGGCTAGCGCCGGACTGTATCAGAGATCCGATCGAGTGCGGGGAGGGGTATCCGCTGCAGCGGCGGATCGATCGGCCGCCTTCTCGAGCACGCAGAGGCAGGCGGGCTGCGATGGATTCAACGAGCGAACGCGCCAGCCCGCAGATGTGGCGGTGGCTTCGATCTCGTCGGGGGTCATCATCCAGACCTGGAACCACGGGCTCTGGCGACCGCGGTAGTCGACGCGGATGCGAATTAAGCCCGGCGGGTTGCCGACTCTGCGATTTCGCTCGTGATAGGCAGCGTGCGGATCGGCACCGAGCGCTGTCTTCGATCCACCGGTCGCAATCGGGTTGAGCGTCGAGCCGACGACGATTCCGTTCGATGTCGTGATCTCGTGAAGGCCGCGCAGCAGCGCAATTTGTCCGGCGCGGTCGGGCCCCAGCCCGAACGAGCCACCCATCAGCAGCACGGCATCGAACGTCGCCGGCTCGAACCGCAGCTCACGTACGTCCATCACGCGCGCGTCCGCACACCCCCTCGCCGTGCACACCCCGATCGCGCCACGCGAAGAATCGACAGAGATCACCTCGAGACCGCGTTTCTGGAGAGCGAGCGTGTAGGCGCCGGGCCCGCAGGCCGCATCGAGCACCCGGCCTTCGATGCGCGCGAGGAGGGCCTCTTCCTCTGCGCCGCGCGGCGCGTCGAAATAGCGGTCCGCGTGTTCCGTCTCAGTCTGCCCGTCGTCTCGAACGATCTGGTGTGGAATCCGCAGGCCGCGCTGATAGTCGGTAAAGATCGCGCCCCAGATATCGTTCGACTCGGAACTCACGCCGCCCAAGGGCCGCCCGCAACGCGAGCGGTCGGAAACGGCTGCATCGCTCCGCTCATTTGGGCGGCTCGGCGTCGACGCCGACCATCCAGCCGATACCGAAGCGGTCGGTGAGCATGCCGAAGCGGGGCGACCAGAACGTCTTCGCGAGCGGCATCCGCACCTCTCCACCGCGGCCGAGAGCTTCGAATATGCGATCCACCTCTGCTTCCGTCGGCAGCGAGATCGAGAGCGAGAACCCGTTGAACCCCGAGCCCTTCTCGCAGCCGTCGGACGCCATCAGGGTCGATCGGCCGATGCGGAGGCACGCGTGCATCACCTTGTCTTCGAAGCCGGGTGCGAGCACGCCGGGCGGCGGCGGCTCGGGGTTGTCGCGGTGGCGCATGAGCATCTCCACCTTCGCGCCGAGTGCGCTGCGGTAGAACTCGAGCGCTTCTTCGCAGCGGCCGCCGAAGAACAAGTAGGGTTCGATCGCGGTATCGAGCATGGGGGGCTCCTTGGGTTTGCTGTTGGTCGATCGCGATGCACCCGGTCGATCCGATCGGAACGATCCGATCGAAAGGATCCGATCGAAAGGATCCGATCGGAATGGGCACGCCACGGGTCGGTGTCGATGTTAGCGCGTCGCACCCTGCGGCTCGCGCCACATCATGTCGACTCGCGGCCCGCCGTGCGGAAGCTGGAACGCTCCGATCTTCGCGAAGCCGAGCTGCTCGTACCGGCCGAGGTTGACCGGATTGGTCGACTCGAGGTAGGCGGGCATGCGGGCGCGATCGATCTGCTCGAGGCCGTCGCGAAGCAGCGCCATTCCGAGGCCCCGCCCGCGGTGGTCATCGTGGGTACCGAGAAGGCTTAGATAGTAGTGGGGCTCGGTCTGTGGATGCGTCGTCTCGAACAGGTCGCAGATCTCGAGGAACTGCTCGGCGTCGATGCCGAGCACCGATCGCGCCGTCGAGATCAGTAGCTGCTCGACGTCTTCCGTGTTCTCGATCGCTCCGGGCGGATACCACAGCGCGACGGCCTCGCAGCGCGGCGTGAGGCGAACGCCGGGATAGCGGAGCGCGCTGTCCAGCCACAGGCCGAAGATGGCTCGCCGCTGCGCGGGCGCGCGATCTCGCGCGGGGAACGCCCAGCCGCCCCAGACCGGATCGTCCGCGAACGCGACGGTCAGCACCTCGAGCATCGCGTCGCGGTCTCGGTCGGTCGGTGCGCGGCTCGGAATCGATGGCTGCATTGGCGGATATCGCCGCGACGCTCGTGCGGCCGGCCGATTGTACGCGATCGGACGAGCGCGACGCAGCTCGAGGTCTCGAACGCGCGGCTCGGGGTCCCGGAGCGCGTGAGCCGCGATCGATCTGCTCGAGGCCGTCGCGAAGCAGCGCCATTCCGAGGCCCCGCCCGCGGTGGTCATCGTGGGTACCG
>DASPGF010000251.1:0-13091 GCA_035620755.1 Myxococcota bacterium | reverse complement strand
GGCCCCCCGCAGACCCTGGGCTGCTACCCTCCGCGACCGAGGGCGCAGCGGTGTTCGGCATCGGCATGACAGAGCTCCTGGTGATCCTCACGGTCGCGCTGATCGTGCTCGGACCCAAGAAGCTTCCCGAGCTCGCGCGCTCGCTCGGCAAGGGGCTCGCGGAGTTTCGCCGCGCCTCGAGCGAGATGCGCCGCGAATTTCTCGAGGTCGCGAGCGAGGCGCGCATCGACCCGCCGACTCCGACCCAACGCGCTGCCGACGCCGCGGCCGCGACGGCCGCGCCCACTCCCGCGAGCCCCGCCGGCTCCCCCACGACTGCGAGCGCGACCGACGCCGTCGGGCCCCCGACCGCGATGGACGCGCCCAAGCCCACACGCGGCGCCGACGCTGCCAAGAGCCCCGACGTTGGATGACGCGAGGCTTCCGCTCACCCAGCACCTCGCGGAGCTGCGCACGCGCATCGTGCGCAGCCTGCTCGCCTGGCTCGCGGGCAGCGTGCTCGCATGGAACTTCAGCGAGCGGATCTTCGAGCTGCTGCTGCGACCCGCGGTTGCGGCGCTCGGCGAGGGCGCGCGCACGCTGCAGGCGATCGCGCCGACGGAGATCCTCTTCACCTACCTGAAGTGCGCGGCGCTCGCGGGCTTCGTGCTGGCGCTGCCGGTGATCCTCTGGCAGGTCTGGGCGTTCGTCGCGCCCGGGCTCTACAGCCACGAGAAGAAGGCGATCGTGCCGTTCGTCGCGGTGTCGACGCTGCTGTTCGCGGTCGGCGCGGGCTTCGGCTACGCGGCGGTGTTTCCGCTGATGTTCGAGTTCTTCACGCAGTTCGACAGCGCGTTCGTCGAGTCGGCCTGGACGATGCGCGAGGTGTTCAACCTCACGACGCGTCTGTTCCTCGCATTCGGCGTCGCGTTCGAGCTGCCGGTCGTGGTGTTCTTCCTCGCAGCCGCCGGCATCGTCGATGCACCGACGCTGCTGAAGGGAACGCCGTACGCGGTGCTCGGCATCTTCATCGCCGCTGCGATCCTCACGCCGCCGGACTGGGTGAGCCAGGTGCTGCTCGCGATCCCGATGGTCGGCCTCTACCTGCTCGGCGTCGGCGTCGCCTACGTGTTCGGCGGCGCGCGCAGCAGGCGCGCGGAGCGCGAGCGCATCGCGTCACCCTAGCCCGCGCAGTTCCGGTAGCGTGTGACGGATCCACCCCTGGCGGGGGTCCAGTGGGCGGAGTCTAGTTAGCCCGGTCTTCCGGCGCGCATCGCGTTTGCGACGAAGTCGGTCGTGTAGCGCCCCGAGACGAAGTCCGGCTCGCGCAACGCCTTGCGGTGGAACGGGATCGAGGTCGCGATCCCCTCGATCGCGAACTCGGCGAGCGCGCCGTCGAGCCGCTCGATCGCCTGCGCGCGATCGTCGCCCCAGGCGATGAGCTTCGCGATCAGCGGATCGTAGTGTGTCGTCACGCGGCTTCCCTGCTCGACGCCCGCGTCGATGCGCACGCCGGGGCCGCTCGGCTCGCGGTAGACGGAGATCAACCCGGGCGACGGCAGGAAGCCGCGCTCGGGGTTCTCGGCGTAGATGCGCGCCTCGATCGCATGGCCGCGGATCGAGACGTCGGGCTGCGCGATGCGCAGCGGCCTGCCCGCCGCGATCTCGATCATCGCCTCGACGATGTCGATACCGGTGACGGCCTCGGTGATCGCGTGCTCGACCTGGATGCGCGTGTTCATCTCGAGGAAGTAGAAGCTGTCGTCGGCGTCGACCAGGAATTCGCAGGTGCCCGCGCCGCGGTAGCCCACGGCTCGCGCGGCCATCAGCGCGGCGCGGCCCATCTCGGCGCGCAGCGCTTCGCTGACGCGATTCGCGGGCGCTTCCTCGATCAGCTTCTGGTGTCGGCGCTGGATCGAGCACTCGCGCTCGCCGAGGTGCAGCGTGTTGCCGTGCGCGTCGGCGAGGAACTGGATCTCGACGTGGCGCGGCTGCTCGATGTAGCGCTCGAGGTAGAGCGCGTCGTCGCCGAACGCCGAGCGCGCCTCGCCGCGCACGCGCTGCAGCGCCTGGGCGAGCTGATCGGGCGCGTCGACGCGCCGCATGCCCTTGCCGCCACCGCCCGCGCTCGCCTTGACGAGCAGCGGGTAGCCGATGCGCTCCGCCCAGTGCGCGGCATCCGCGTCCGACACGGGATCGGCGGTTCCCGGCACCACGGCGACGCCCGCGTCCGCCATGCGACGCCGCGCGGTGACCTTGTCGCCCATCGCGCGGATCACGTCGCCGGATGGGCCGATGAAGCGGAGGCCCGCCGCCTCGCAGCGGTCCGCGAAGTCGGCGTTCTCCGAGAGGAAGCCGTAGCCCGGATGGATCGCCTGCGCGCCCGCGCGCTGCGCGATCTCGACCACGCGATCCGCGCAGAGGTAGGAATCGCGCGCGGGCGCCGGGCCGCACGCGTAGGCGGCGTCGGCGAGGCGCGCGTGCAGCGCGTGCTCGTCGGCCTCCGAGTAGATCGCGATCGGCGAGATGCCGCGCGCGCGACAGGTGCGCATCACGCGGATCGCGATCTCGCCGCGGTTTGCAATCAGGATCTTCTCGAACACGATCGCAGCCGGGCCGGGCGCTAGAGCGGAATGTTGCCGTGCTTGCGGATCGGTGAGTCCGTGCGCTTGGTGAGCAGCATTTCCAGCGCGGAGATCACGCGCGGCCGCGTCTCCTCGGGCTGGATCACCGCATCGATGTAGCCGAGCTCGGCGGCCTTGTAGGGGCTCGCGAAGGTCTCGCGGTACTCGTCGCTGAGCTGCTTGCGGCGCTGCTCGGGATCTTCGGCCTCCTTGAGATCCTTGCGGAACACGATGTTGACCGCGCCTTCGGGGCCCATCACCGCGATCTCCGCGGTCGGGAACGCGAGGTTGATGTCCGCGCGGATGTGCTTGCTGTTCATCACCACGTAGGCGCCGCCGTACGCCTTGCGCGTCACCACCGTGATGCGTGGCACGGTCGCCTCGCAGAACGCGTAGAGCAGCTTGGCGCCGTGCTTGATGATGCCGCCGTGCTCCTGCTTCACGCCCGGCAGGAAGCCCGGAACGTCGACGAGGGCGACGAGCGGGATGTTGAACGCATCGCAGAAGCGCACGAAGCGCGCGGCCTTCTTGGAGGCGTCGATGTCGAGCACGCCCGCGAGGTAGTTCGGCTGGTTGGCGACGATGCCGACCGAGTGGCCCGCGAGCCGGCAGAAGCCGACCACGATGTTGCGCGCGTTGAGCGCGGCGATCTCGAGGAAGTTGCCGTCGTCGACGATCAGCCGGATCAGCTGCTTGATGTCGTACGGCTTGCTCGGGATGTCGGGAACCAGCCGGCGCAGCTCGGGCGCCTTGCGATCCGAGGGATCGCGAGTCGCGACGAACGGCGGATCCTCGTGGTTGTTCTGGGGGATGAACGAGAGCAGCGCGCGGATGGTCTCGATGCACTCCTCCTCGCTCTCGACCGCGAAGTCCGCCACGCCGCTCGACTTCGCGTGCGCGGCCGCGCCGCCGAGCGCCTCGGCGCTGACCTCCTCGCGCGTCACGGTTTTGATCACGTCGGGCCCGGTGATGAACATGTTGCTCGTGCCCTTCACCATGATGATGAAGTCCGTCATCGCGGGCGAGTAGACGGCGCCGCCCGCGCACGGCCCCATGATCGCGGAGATCTGCGGCACCACCCCGGACGACATCACATTGCGGTAGAAGACCTCGCCGTAGCCACCGAGCGAGACCACACCCTCCTGGATGCGCGCACCCGCGCCGTCGTTGAGCCCGATCACGGGCGCGCCGACCTTCGCGGCGAGATCCATCACCTTGCAGATCTTCTCCGCGAACGCGCCCGAGAGGCTGCCGCCGAACACCGTGAAGTCCTGCGCGAACACGAACACCTGGCGGCCCGCGATGCGGCCGTAGCCGGTCACCACGCCGTCGCCGAGCGTCTTGTTCGCCTGCATGCCGAAATCCGTGCAGCGGTGGGTGACGAACGCGTCGATCTCGACGAAGCTGCCCGCGTCGAACAGCAGGTCGATGCGCTCGCGCGCGGTGAGCTTGCCGGCCTCGTGCTGGCGCTGGATGCGCGCCTCGCCGCCTCCGCGCAGCGCGGCCTCGTTCATCTGCTCGAGCTTCTTGATCTTCTCTTCGATCGACATGCCGCTGCGTTCCCGCGTTCTTCTGCGTTCCGCTCTGCGTTGGGCGCGCGGCGAGCCCGCGCTCGGGCGCGCCGCGGCGAGCAGGTTGCGCCGAGATGGAGCCCCCCGCCGGCGCGCGAGTCTATCAGATCTCCGGGCGCGCCTCAGCTGCGCAGATCCCCGAGCGCGCCTCAGCCGCGCAGCAGCTCGCGCGCGATCACGAGCCGCTGGATCTGGTTCGTGCCCTCGTAGATCTGCATCAGCTTCGCGTCGCGCATCAGCTTCTCGACGGGATATTCCTTCGTGTAGCCGTTGCCGCCGAAGATCTGGACGGCATCGACCGTCACGCGCATCGCGACGTCGGTCGCGAAGCACTTGGCGATCGATGAGTGCTTCGACGCGCGCTGCCCCTGGTCGACCATCCACGCGCTCTTGTGCGTGAGCAGCCGCGAGGCCTCGATCTCCTTGGCCATGTCGGCGAGCATGAACTGCACCGCCTGGAATTCGCCGATCGGCGAGCCGAACGCGCTGCGCTCGCGCGCGTACGCGATCGACTCGTCGAGCGCGCGCTGCGCGATGCCCGTCGCGAGCGCGGCGATCGGCGGGCGCGTGCGATCGAGCGTGCGCATCGCGATCTTGAATCCCTCGCCCTCCTCGCCGAGGCGCTGGCTCGCGGGGACGCGCACGCCGTCGAAGTGGAGCACGCGCGTGTCGCTCGCGCGCTGGCCGAGCTTGTCCTCCTTCTTGCCGCGCGTAATGCCCGGCGAATTCGCGGGCACGATGAACGCGCAGATGCCCTGGTGGCGGCTGCTCCGATCGAGCGTCGCGAACACGGTGTAGAGATCGGCCTCGCCGCCGTTGGTGATCCAGCACTTGGTGCCCTCGAGCACGTAGTCCGCGCCGTCCTTCTTCGCGAGCAGCTGCAGGCCGGCGACGTCCGAGCCCGCCGCGGGCTCCGAGAGGCAGAACGCGACCAGCGAGAACTCGCTCGCGCAATGCGTGAGCCACTGCCGCTTCTGCGCATCGCTTCCCGCGATCAGGATCGGCGTCAGCCCGAGGTCGTTGCACATGATCGAGGTGCCGATCCCCGAGCACGCCCACGCGATCTCCTCCGTGACCACGCAGCTGTCGAGCGACGACAAGCCGAGCCCGCCGTACTCGCTCGGAATCGCGGTGCTCGAGAAGCCGAGCTCCCACGCAGTCTCGATGAGCTTGCGCGGAAATTCGCCGCTCTGATCATATTGCGCGGCGACGGGCGCGATCTGGTCGCGCGCGAAGCGCCGCGCCGCCTGCTGGAGCGCGACCTGCTCGTCGCTCAGTTCGAACTGCATCGGGCCTCCGCGCGCACGAATCTACACTTCCTTCGACCCGGTCGACAGCGCGGGATCGCGATCAAAGCGCGTGCGCAGATACGAGTTGTTCCCCCGCACAACGACGCGCGCGTCAGGAGCTGGGACCTGCGAGTGGCGAGCGACTGGGGTTCGGAGCGAGCCACTCGCAGGTCCCAGCTCCGCTACGAGCGAGGAGGGAGACCTTCCGGCTCCAACACCAGGTCGCCTTCAGGTCTCCCCCGTCCGAGAGCGGGCGACGGCTTCTGGGAGCTCGGGTGGCCGGCGATTTTGCTGCGCGCGTTCCGATCCGCGCAATCGGAGCTCGTCGGGGGCAGGGCAGGGACGGCATCTTCGAGAGCCGCGCGGGTTCACGAGTGGTCTTCCAACGCGTCGCGATCCGACCGCGGCGCTGGGGTCGGCGAGTGCGCAGCGACTGGGGTTCGGAGCGAGCACGCGCCGACCCCGGCGTCGCGCAAATCGAGGCCGAGGGCTGCGCGCATGCGAACCGATCCGAGTCCCACCTCGCGATGAGGGCGCTCAGTCGCGGGCGTGTCCGAGGCTGCGCGAGAGGCGATCGGCGTGAGCGTTGAGGCTCGGAACGATGGATCGAAGCAGCGCGTCGGTGCCGAGCCTGAACGACGGTCCGGAAACCGAGAGCGCCGCGACCGACAGGCCGGAGCGGTCGTAGACCGGAGCCGCCGCGCAGCTCAGGCCGTCCTCGCACTCTCCGATGTCCAGCGCGTAGCCCTGGCCCGCGGCCGTGCGGACCTCCTCGAAGAACTTGGTCGGGTCGGCGATCGTGGCCCGGGTGCGCTGGGGCAGCCCGCGCCCCGCGACCACCGTGCGGTCGTAGGCCTCGCGATGGCGCTCGGGCGCCGCGCCCAGCAACACCTTGCCGAGTGCCGTGCAGTGGATCGGCAGTCGCTCGCCGATTCGCGACGGCGCGAGGATGGGCTGGTGGTAGACCTCGGCGTCGAGGTGGACGACCTCGAACCCGCTCATCTGCGCGAGGTGGACGGTCTCGCCGACTTCGTTCGCGAGGCTGCGCAGCACCGCGCGCGCCTGATGGAGCAGCGGATGACTGCGGCAGAACGTCTCCCCGAGCGCGAGACATCGCGCGCCGAGTCGATAGCGCTCGGTGCTCGCGCTCTGCTCGATGTAGCCGCGCTGCTCGAGCGTCGCCAGCAAGCGAAATACATTGTTCTTGTGAAGATTTAGTCGTCGCGAGAGCTCGGTGACGCCGAGCTCGTCGAGCTCGCGGAACTCCTCGAGCAAGCGCAGCGCGTGCGCAACGGTCTGGATCGCGTAGTCGCTCTTGGGCTTTCTCGGCGGCATGGGCTGTCACATCCCAACCCCCGCGAATCCGAAACGCCGGCGGACTCCGCGACACCGCGGGCGCCGCAGCTGAGCGCGACGATGGGGGGGGATCGCCGCGGCCCGTTGCACTCTTCTTACTCCTGCCTACTTCGTCACCACCCGTCGAGCCCGATTCTACTGGAACATCGAGGCGATCGGCGGCGAAGCGATTCGTACGACCGACAGCAGCAGCAGCGCGCAACCCATTGCCATGCAGCAGACGACCAGCCAACCAAGCGATCAGTCGACCACCCGGTCAACCAAACAGCCAAACAGCCAGCCAACCAGAAAACCAGACAGCCAGCTAAACACCCAGACAGCCAGCCAAACACCCAGACACGCAAGCACCAGCGAAGCGAAAGGATCGAAGCGTGCGTTCGTAAACGCCACGCCTTCTACCGCACGACGTCGCTCGTTGTCAATCAGATTTCTTCATTTTGTGACGGAGAATTTGCGCTCGTCGTGCCGCGCTCCGGACCTTAGCGTTGCACTGAGCCGACCGCGAACGCGATTTCGATCGGTCAGGGTAATACCCGGAGCGCGCAGATTTTTTTTAGCGCGAGCGTTGCGAGCTCGATTCACCGTCGCTCGTCGACGCGCGCCGCTCGCCCTCGCTTGCGAGCATGTCGAGCACGAGCAGCCCGACTCCGACGACGATTGCGGAGTCCGCGACGTTGAAGTCGGGCCAAGAGTGTCCGCGCCAAAGTCGAAAATGCAGGAAATCGATTACTTCATGCCGGAAGATGCGGTCGACGAGATTGCCGACGGCGCCGCCGAGGATCAGACCGAGAGCGAGCGCGGCGAGTCGATCCCCCGGGGCGAGATTCCGGTAGAACGCCGCGATGATCGCGACGGCAACGAGTGAGACCGAGATGAAGAACGTGAGCCGGTAGACGGCAGGAGCGTCCGCGAAGAGCCCGAATGCCGCGCCGGTATTGCGTACGTGGGTAAGGTAGAAGAAGCCGTCGATGATCGGGATGCGATCCGAGTAGCTGAGCTTGGCGTCGATCGCGAGCTTGGTTGCGAGGTCGAGCGCGAACGCGATCAGCGCTGCGCCGAGCGCGACGCGAAACTTCGGCGTCATGGGACGGGGCACGCTACCACACGCGCGTTGCCAAGGCTATCGCAGCTCGCGCGCTTCGAGTCGCGCATCATCCCAGACGACGGGCGCGAGGCGGCGCGCCTCCGCGAGCAGCGGCTCGGCGCTCGCGCGCTGGCCTGCGACCGCGAGCGACCAGCCGCGCAAGCCGCGCAGGTGCGGCTCGACGCTCCGGTCGTAAGGCTGCTCGGCGTCGAGCAGCGACTGTGCGCGCTCGAGGTTCTCGAGCGCGCGCTCGGCGTCGCGCGCGTCGGCGTAGAAGCGCGCGAGCGCGAGGTATGCAAACGGGTTGCCGGGATCGGTCCGGATCGCGTCCGCGTAGCGGCTCAGCGCGCGCTCGCGTCGTGACGCGAGCTCGGCGTCCAGGCCCTCGACGACGAGCCCGGTCGACGCGCGACGGCGCGCATCTCCCGCCTGCTCGACCTCCGAGATGCGCAGCGGCGCGCTGCGCGACATGCCGAGCGGCGCCGCGCAGCCTGCGCCGACGGCGACCGCGCCGAGCGCGAGCAACAGCAGCTTCGCGGCGAAACCCCGCGGGAGCGCGCGTCCGCTCACAGATGTCGGCGCAGCCATTCGAGGAAGCGGTTCTCGGTGCGGCGGTATCCGTCCTCGTCGGCGCCCGCGATCGAGCCGCCCGGACAAACCTCGAGGGGAACCGTTCCCTCGAGGAACAGCTCGGGCTTTCGATCCGGACAGCCCCAGAGTGCGCGCGCACCCGTGACCGGATCGACGTCGGCGACGACGACGTTGCTCGGCCGCGGAAAATGTCCGGGAATCTGGCCGCCGGTGAGCTCGCCGACGAAGCGCCGCCAGATCGGGAGCGCCCCGACGCTGCTCGCGACGCCGACGCTGCGGGGCTCGTCGAAGCCGACCCAGACGACCGCGACCAGCTCGGGAGTGTAGCCAACGAACCACAAATCGCGCTCCTCATCGCTCGTCCCCGTCTTCGCGGCGATCGGCCCTTCGATTCCCGTCGAGCGCACGCCCGCGGCGGTGCCGCGCTGCGCGACGCCCTGCAGCAGCGAGGTCACCAGGTAGGCGGTGCCCGCGTCGATTGCGCGCGCGTGGCGGAGCTCGCGGCGCTCGAGCGTGTTGCCCTCGGGGTCGACGAGATCCTCGATGGAGTTGATCTGCGGCCGCACGCCGCCGCCCGCGAGCGTCGCGTACGCGCGCGCGATCTCGAGCGGCGACACATCGGCGACGCCGAGCGCGAGGCTCGGCACGAGCGGCAGCTTGCTCTCGATTCCCATGCGCCGCGCGACGTCCGCGACGCGGCCGATCCCGACCTGCTGCGCGAGCCGCGCGGTCGCGACGTTGAGCGAGCGCTCGATCGCCTCGCGCACACCGACGCTGCCGTGGAACTCGCGGTCGAAGTTCTGCGGCTGCCACGGCCCGCTCGGCGTCGGAAGCTCGAGCATCGAATCGTCGAGCACGGTCGCGAGCGTGATCGACGGCCCGCCCGCGCGCGGCTCGAGCCCCGCGATGTAGACGAAGGGCTTGAACGCGCTTCCCGACGGGCGGCGCGCCTGCGTGCAGCGATCGAACTGCGATAGCTGGTAATCCCGCCCGCCGACGAGCGCGACGATTTCGCCGGTCTGGGGGCGGATCGCGATCAGACAGCCCTGCAGCGCGCGGCTCGGATCCTTCGCGGCGAGCGCGGGAAAATCGCGCTCGAGCCGCTCGATGCCGTCGCGCAGCGCGTTCGCCGCGAGCCGCTGCGTACGGCTCTCGAGCGTCGAGTACACCTTGAGGCCGTCGCCCGACAGCACGGCCGCGTCGTAGCGGTCCGAGAGCTCGGCGCGCAGCAGATCGAGGAAGTAGCGCGCGTCGCCCGGATCGGCGGTGATCGCCGCGAGGCTCAGCGGCTCCGCGCTCGCCGCGTCGCGCTGCGCGGAGTCGATGCGGCCCTGCTCGGCCATCAGCGCCAACACCAGGTTGCGACGCTCGCGCGCGCGCTCGGGGTTGCGGTACGGCGAGATTCCGTTCGGGCTCTGGATCAGCGCCGCGAGCAGCGCGCACTCCGAGAGGCTCAGATTCTGGATTCGCTTGCCGAAGAAGCGCAGCGCGGCTTCGCCGACGCCGTGGATCGCCGTCGAGCCGCGCTGCCCGAGGTAGATCTCGTTGAGGTAGGCCTCGAGGATCTCGCGCTTGTCGTAGCGGAGCTCGACGAGCAGCGCCATCACGGCCTCCTGCGCCTTGCGCTTGAGGGTCCGCTCGGGCGTGAGGAAGAAGTTCTTGACGAGCTGCTGGGTGAGCGTGCTTCCGCCCTGGCGGATGCCGCCCGCGCGCAGATTCGCGAGCAGCGCGCCGCCGATGCGGCGCACGTCGATGCCCGGGTGCTCCTCGAAGCGCTGATCCTCGACGGCGACGATCGCGTCGACGAGGTGCGGAGGCAGGTCGTCGAGGCCGACGAGCTCGCGCTGGGTGTGATCGGGTCCGTAGAATGCGCCGAGCTCCTCGGGCTCGATCAACACCGCGCCGAGGCTTCGGCCCTTGGGCAGCTCGAGGATCTCGTCGATCTCGCCGCCGCGAACGCGGAACACGACGTCGCGCGCGGGCTCGGCTCGCGTGGGGTGCTCGAACGCGCGCAGGTGCACGCGGATGCGGTGCTTCTGCCAGGAGTACTGCCCCTCCTGGAGCGCGCCGTCGCCGCGCGCCTCGCGGTAGCCGAGCCGCACGAAGCTGTCGCGCAGACCCGCGAGCGCGACGTCCATGCCCGGGTAGATGATCGTCGGCGCAGAGTAGACGCGCGACGGCACGCGAAAGCGCTGGCCGTCGAAGCGCGCGGTCACGATGCGGTCGAGCCGCATCACGACGACGCTCGCCGCGAAGCCCGCCGCGAAGCCGAGCGCGAGCCCGAGCGCGATCCACGCGCGCAGCTGCGAGGTCCGCCGCGGACGCCGCGCCTCGACCGGGTCGCGCCCGGGCGACGAGCCGCGCCTGCGCGCGCTCGCCCTGCGTCTGTGCGTCGTCGTCAACCGACCTCCCGCGCCGATCCGTCGGACGGCCGCTGCCGCGCCCGGATCGGCAAGCCGACAACGGCAAGCCAGCGGCGGCACGCGATCAGCGGCAAGCCGGCAGCGGCAGGCGAGCCGCGGCTCGCGCTTCGCGCGCGACTAGCGCGCTGGTGTCACCGCGACACTGCGCAGGCGCGCCTCGTAGGCCTCGCGGACGATTCTCGCATCTTCGAGGTAGTGCGGCAGCTCGCCGACGAGCAGCGCCTGCGGGCCGTCGCAGAGCGCCTCCTCGGGCTTGGGGTGGAAATCGACGAGCACCATGTTCGCACCCGCGATCACGCCCTGCGCGGTGACGTGGAACACATCGAGCAGACCGTCGGGCGCGACGGCCCGGCTGCCCACCGAATGGGACGGGTCGATGCCGACCGGCAGGCGCGTGAGCCGCTTGACGACCGGAACGTGCGCGAAGTCGACGAAGTTGCGGTGCGGATCGCCGAGGTTCGTCTTCATGCCGCGCAGGCAGAACACGATGCGCCGGTTGCCGCCGGAGGCGACGTACTCGCACGCGTTGAGCGATTCCTCGAGCGTGATCCCCATGCCGCGCTTGAACAGCACGGGCAGCTCGGTCTGCTGCCCGACGCTCTTGAGCAGCTCGAAGTTCTGCGCGTTGCGCGTTCCGATCTGGAGCATCACGCCCGTCGGATCGCCCGCGATGCGCAGCGACTCGAGGATCTCGTCGACGTGCGATTCGTGGGTGACCTCCATCGCAATGATCCGGATGCCGTGCTTGCCCGCGATCTCGAACACGAACGGCAGGCACTTCGCGCCGAGGCCCTGGAAATCGTAGGGGCTCGTGCGCGGCTTGTAGGCGCCCGCGCGCGCGGTCTGGATGCCGTGCTCGCCTAGCAGGCCGAACATCGCCTCGAGGTTCTCGCGCGTGTCGACCGCGCACAGGCCTGGAAAGACGTGGAACGTGTCCTGCGAGATGTGCACCCCGTTGTAGACGAAGCCGACCGCCTCGAGCCCTCCGCCGTGTCGGCCGATCGAGCGGAACTTCTCGGTGATGCGGACCACGCGCTCGACGCACGCGAACTCCTTGAACGGCTCGGTCGGGATCACACCCGTGGAGCCGAGCAGGTAGAGCTCGGTGAGCTTGCGCGTCGCGCCCTGGATCTGGTGCAGCTCGGTGTGCACGCCGGGATACGACTCCGCGAGCTCGATCAGGCGCGCGAGATCGGGCGAGTCGGTCTCGACGTCGGCTTTGAGCACGATGATCACGGGGCGAGAAACCTCGAAGAGAAGTGTTCGCAAACTACGGAGGCGGCCTGGCTTCGTCAATGCTCGACCCGCCGCGCTATTGCCAAATCCCTTCTGGTTTCCGAGATTTGCGGGTATGGCAAAGCGCGGAGCCGGGCAGCGCGGCGGCGCGGACGCCCGAGGCGACGCGCCCTCCGCGACGCGGCCTTCGGACGAGCACGCGGGCAGATCGTCGGAGACGCGTTCCAGCAAGCTCTGGGGCGGGCGCTTCGACGCGCCCACCGACACCCGCGTGGAGCGCTTCACCGCGTCGATCGACTTCGACCGCGCGCTCGCGCGCTTCGACCTGCGCGGCTCGGCCGCGCACGCGCGCATGCTCGCGCGCGTCGGCCTGATCGCCGCGGATTGCGAGCAGGCGCTGCTCGCGGGGCTCGCGCGCATCGAGCAGGAGATCGAGTCGGGCAGCTTCCCGTTCGACGCGTCGCTCGAGGACATCCACATGAACATCGAGGCGCGCCTGCGCGAGCTCGTCGGCGCCGACTTCGCGGGGCGGCTGCACACGGGCCGCAGCCGCAACGACCAGGTGGCGACCGACCTCGCGCTCTACCTGCGCGAGGCGACCGAGGCCGCCGAGCGCGGCATCCTCGAGCTGCGCGGCATCCTGATCGCGCGCGCGGGCGAGCACCTCGATACGGCGCTGCCGGGCTACACGCACCTGCAGCGCGCGCAGCCGGTGCGGCTCGCCCACCACTGGCTCGCATTCGCGGAGATGCTCGGGCGCGACGCGAGCCGCCAGCGCGACCTGCGCTCGCGGCTCTCGGAGTGCCCGCTCGGCGCGGGCGCGCTCGCGGGCTCCACGCTGCCGCTCGATCGCGCGCAGACCGCGCGCGCTCTCGGCTTCGCGGCGCCCGCGGCGAACAGCATGGACGCGGTCGCGTCGCGCGACGCGGCGCTCGAGT
>DASPGF010000250.1:0-3062 GCA_035620755.1 Myxococcota bacterium | reverse complement strand
TGCCAGACGACCGCCTGCGAGCCGTACTCGGCCATCGACCAGGCGTTGTCGACGACGTGGTAGAGGTAGACCTCGCGCGGCTCGCCGTCCTTGCCCTTGCCCGTGACCCACGTGCCCGCGCAGGTCTTGCCGCGCATCTTGTCGCCGAGCGTCGCGGGGTTCGGCAGGCACGCGGCCACGACGTCGCGCGGCGCGACCTCACCGCCCTTCACCTTCACGGGCTTGGTGGAATCGAGCCCGATCGCGTGCAGCGTCTCGAGCATGTTGATGAAATCTGCGCCGAGCCCGTACTTGAAGGTCACGCGCTTGCAGTCGATCCAGCGCGGAATCAACAACACCTCTTCGTGCTCGACGTGCACGCACTCGATCGGCCCGATGCCTTCGGGAAACTCGAAGACCTCGGGCTCCGAGAACGGCGGCAGCGTGAACCAGCCCTTGTCCTTCTCCCAGACGACGGGCGGGTTGAGGCACTCTTCGATCACGGTCCAGATCGAGAAGCCCGGCGCATAGCGGTAGCCCTCGACCCGCAGGTTCGAGCCGTCGCGCACGCCGATCTCGTCGATCTCGGAGAACAGCTCGTCGGCCGCGTAGCGCGCGAAGATGTCCGAGAGGCCCGATTCGACGCCGAGCCCCACGAGGGCTAACAGGCCGCGGTCTTCCCACGCCTTCGCCTTCGCGAACTGCTCGTCGCCGAGCTTCACGCCCGAGAGCTGGAACGGCTTCTCGGGGTGGCGCTTGGAGAGCGACATCGCCATGTCGATGTAGGTGCAGCCCGCCTCGAGCGCGGCATCGAAGATCGGCATCACGAAGCGAGGGTCGGCCGCATTGAGGATGAGATCGGCCCGATTCGCGCGCGCGAACGCAGCGATCGCCGCGGAGTCGGCCGCATCGAGCTTCGCCGAGCCGATGCGGTGATCGCGCGTGCGCTCGGCGACCGCGCGCGCGCGCGATTCATCGATGTCGGTGAGGGTCAGCGATTCGAAGAAGTCGCGCCGGGAGGCGATCGAGGCGATTGCGGCGCCCACACCGCCCGACCCGATCACGAGAATCTTCATGGCGCGGAGTCTAGCCGCGGGCCCTGCGCGCGGCGAGGTAGCGCGGGGCGGCGCGGGTGGCGCGGCGCCGCGTGGGGGGGCGCGGGCGCGGCTCCGAAATGCGTGACGCGGCGCGCCGATGGCGCCCCGCGGCCCCCGCTCAGAGCGGCTTCAGCAGCAGCGCGGCCTTGCCGACGCTCACCGCGAGCTCGAACAGGTAGCCCGATTCGAGCTTCGGGCGCACGACCGGGGGCTCGAGCTCGGTCGCGATGCGCTTGCGCTCGAGCAGGCCCATCGCGTTTCCCGCGAGCACGTTGAGGAACTCGCCGACGCCGTCCGCGAGCAGCGTGTGATCGGTGCGCGCGGCCTGGCGACGCGCTGCGTCGAAGTTCTCGGTCGCGCCCGCGAGCTGCAGCGAGAACTCCTCGTCGCCGAGCAGGCAGATCAGCATCTTCGCGTCGCCCTTGACGGTGACCGCGACGCGCACCGCATAGTTCGGCACCGGCGCGATGAGCTCGCCCCTGCCCATCTTCGCGCCGATGCGCGCGATGCGCATCAGCAGCTTGGGCAGCAGATCGACGACCAGCGTCGCCAGCTCATCTTCCTCGAGGCCCGCGGGCAGCGCGACCTTGCCGGGGCGGAATTGCGCCTGCTCGCTCTCGTACTGCACGAGGAGGCGGTGCAGCTGCTCGTTGTGCAGGTAATTCAAGCGCACGAGCGCCTGGCCGATGCGCAGCCGCGTCTGCTCCTGGAAGTTGATCAGGTAGTCGACCTGCTCCTCGCTCAGCAGGCCCATCTCCGCGGCAAGCTCGCCGAATGGGATGTCGCTGTAGCGCTGCTGCGCGTTCACCTTCGCGGCTTCTTCCGCGGTGAGGATGCCGCCTGCCACCGCGAGCTCGCCGAGGCTGCGATTCTCCGCGTCCATCAGCGCGAGCGCCTCGCGGATCTTGTCCGCGTCGGCGACGCCCTGCTCGATCAGAAACTGGCCGAAGAACTTGACGCCCATCTGGATCCTCACCGCCCCCACCGAGTGCGCGACGCGATTCCCCGCGCGGTCGTGCGCGCGTTCCGTTTCAGTCCTTCTGCTGCGCGTGCAGCCGCTGGCATTCCTGACTCAGCAGCGCGCTCAGCAGCGCCTCGTCGATCGGCTTGCCGAGCACCTGGATCGCACCCAGGCGAAACGCCTGCTCGGCCTTCGACGCCATGCCGCCGATCGACGAGAGCATCGCGACGCGCACCGCGCGCTGGTTCGCCTGCAGCATGCGCAGCGCGGCGAGCCCGTCGATGTCGGGCATCACGATGTCCATGATCACGAGGTCGGGCTTGAGCTCGCTCGCCTTCTGGATCGCCTCCGCGCCGTTGCGCGCCGTCCCGACGATCTCGACGCCCTCCTCCGCACCTACCACCTTCTCGAGCTGCGCGAGCACGGTGCGGCTGTCGTCGACGAGCAGCACCGCAAGATTCTTCCGAGCCGCCATAGCGAGTGGACCCCCGAACACGGCGCCGCGCTTCGAACGGGCGCCCCGACGTCCGTCCACATCGACCAGACCGGCCCGGCGATTGAGCGCTGGCTCGCGCGGCGCCAGGCGCCGATGCGCCCCCGCGCGCTCGAGCCTCGCGAGGCGGCGGAGCTGCACATGCGAGAGAGGGAGTTGCGCGCGAGTGGAGGCCGCGAGTGGAAGCCGCGCGTCGAGGCCGCGAGTGGAGGCCGCGCGCGGCGGCTCGCGCTCAATCGACGTCGAAGCGCGGCGCGCCCGTGCACTCCGCGGTGATGGTCGCCGCGACGAGCGCCTCGTCGTCGTCGCGACCCGGCAGGTTGATGCGCGCGACCGCGACGCGGGCCTGCAGCTCCGCGCCGCCCATCTCGAGGCAGTGCTGGCGCGCGCTCTGCTGCGCGAACGCGCGCCCGCGCTCGAGCGCCTCGTGCGGCGCACCGATCACGACCGGCTCGCCCTCGTGGTGCACGAGCCACGCGCCATCCTCGCGCCGCGTGATCTCCACGACCGTGCGCGCCTTCACCACGCCGAT
>DASPGF010000249.1:0-4974 GCA_035620755.1 Myxococcota bacterium | reverse complement strand
TGGAGCCAGGCCGGCGGGAATGCGAGCAGATCGAAGCGCGCGTGGCCCATCTGGAAGCCGTGGATGCAGACCAGCCACGGTCGATTCGCGTCGCGGTGCCGCACGATGCGCGCGAGCGCGTTGCGATTGGCGCGGTAGCCGAGCCAACGATCGCGCCCGGGCTCGTCGGAGTGCGGCTCGTAGCCGCTCTCGAAGCGCAGCTCCTCGTAATCGATGCCGAGAGCGCGCGCGGTCGCGAGCTTCGGCGCATCGATCCGCGGCGGCAGGCTGTGATAGCTCGCGGGCTTCTCGAACCAGCCCTTCTGCTCGAACAGCGCGCGCGCAGCCTCGATCTCCGATCCGATGCGCGCGGCTTCGGACGGCCCTGCGACGGGCAGGAAGGGCAGCACCGTGGAGAGCATCGCCTCGTCGGCGGCGACCTCCGCGCACAGCCGCACCGATGCGATCGGCGCGGGCGTGCCCTCGTTCGCGAGGCCCGCGCGCAGTGCGTGCGCACCCGCCTCGACGGCGCTCCAGATCGAGAGACCGAGCAGCAGCAGGCCCGGCCAGAAGCCGACCAGCGGCCACGCGGGAACCGCGACCAACGCGCCGACCAGACCGCCCGCGGCCGCGTAGTGGCCGATGTGCTTGTCGACGCGCAGCACCAGCATCGCGACGCCGGAGCCGACCAGCAGACATCCCGGCACCAGGGCCAGCAGCGCGGCGACGAAGCCGTGCGCGGGAGCGATCCACAGCCAGCTCAGGCCGGCGAGCAGCGGCACCCAGGCAGCTCGGGAAAGGCGCGATCGCTCCGACACGAGCACTCCTCCAGTCGAATCGCGCGAGCGACGCGAGCCGCTCGAGCAGCCGTGACGCTGCCGAGCCCAGTGAGCGCAGCCAGCGCAAACAGCAACAACACGCGCGGCGCGTGCCGCGCACGACGATACCCCGCGCGCGCTGCGCCGTCACGCCGCCCAGTCTTCGACGGCACGCCGCGCGATCAGTGCGGGGCGGCGTCATGCCGTCCAGTCTTCGACACCGCGGCGCGAGAGAAGTGATACGATGCGCCCGACTTTGCTCAAACCGCGTTCACGGCGGCGGCGATCGCTCCGCGAATGCTCCGCAGGCGAGCCCGCAGCGATGGCCCCCCACACACCGCGACATCGACTCGATCCGGGCGTGCGGCCGAAGCGCACGCAGATCCACGTCGAGCTCGACCCGCAGCGCTCGCGTGCCTATCGCGGCGAGGTCGCGATCGAGATCGAGCTCGACCGGAGTCGGCGCTCGATCCGGCTGCACGCGGTCGATCTCGAGCTCTCGAGGCCGCGCGTCGAGGTCGCGGGCGCGGTGCGGCGCGCGCGCGTCGCGAGGCTCCGCGAGCCGGGCGCGATCGCAATCGAGTGCGACGCGCCGATTCCCGCCGGGCCGGCGCGCCTGCGCGTCGGGTTCGCGGGGACGCTGCGCAAGGATCTCTCCGGTCTCTACGGCGTGTCGGTCGGCAAGCGGCGCTATGCGTTCACGCAGCTCGAAGCCGCCGACGCGCGCAAGTTCTTTCCGTGCTTCGACGAGCCCTCGCTCAAGTCGCGCTTCGCGCTCTCGGTGACGACGCGCTCCGACAACGCCGTGCTCTCGAACTCGAGGGTGCGCCGCGTCGAGCGGCACGCGGGAGGGCGCAAGACGGTCCACTTCGCGGAGACCCCTCCGCTCTCGACGTACCTGGTCGCGCTCGCGGTGGGAGATCTCGAGGCTTCGAAGCCCGTCGCGCTCGGGCCGACACAGATCCGGGTCTGGCACACCCCCGGCAAACGCCGACAGACCGCGTTCGCGCTCGAGGCCGCGCGCGAGTGCCTCGAGCGGCTCGAGAGCTACTTCGGGCTGCCCTACCCGTACTCGAAGCTCGACCTCGTCGCGGTGCCGGACTTCGAGTTCGGCGCGATGGAGAACGCGGGTGCGGTGTTCTTCCGCGAGACGCTGCTGCTGATCGATCCGCAGACCGCGACGCTGAACGAGAAGAAGCGCGCGGCCGAGGTCATCTGCCACGAGCTCGCCCACATGTGGTACGGCGATCTCGTCACGATGGCCTGGTGGGACGACCTCTGGCTCAACGAGGCGTTCGCAACCTGGATGGCCTTCTCGATCGTCGACGCCTGGAAACCGGAATGGAAGATGTGGCTCGACTTCCAACACGGAACGGCGTCGGCTCTCGAGCTCGACGCGCTGCGCCACACCCACCCGATCTACTGCCGCGTACACACGCCCGAGCAGGCCGACGAGAACTTCGACCGCATCACCTACGAGAAGGGCGCCGCGGTGGTTCGCATGCTCGAGCGCTACCTCGGAGCGGCGACCTTCCGCCGCGGCGTGCGGGCGTACATCCGCCGCCACCAGGAGCGCAACGCGGTGGCCGCGGATCTCTGGAATGCGCTGTCCGATGCGTCGGGCGAGGACGTGGAGCCGCTCGTGCGGCCCTGGATCGAGCAGGAGGGCTATCCGCTGCTCGAGATCCGCCGCGCGAAACGCGCCGGGCGGAGCGCGCTCGAGCTGCGTCAGCGGCGCTTCCTGCAGCAGCCCGCGCGCGCGGGCGCAAAGCCGGTTCGCTGGCCGATTCCCTGGGTGGGCCGGATCGGCGGCGGACCGCGCGGTGGGCGCGCGCGGCTCGAGCGGCGACTGCTGCGAGGCGCGCGCGAGCGGCTGCCGCTGCGCGACGAGCCGCGCTTCGTCTACGGCAATGCGCACGAGGGCGGCTTCTTCCGCCCCCTGCACGGCGCGGACGAGATCTCGCGCCTGGCGGCGTCGCTCGGGTCGCTCACGGCGGTCGAGCGCATGGGCCTGATCGACCACCAGTGGGCGCTGGTCCGCGCAGGCGAGGCGAAGATCGGATCGCTGCTCGAGCTGACCGGCGGCTTCGCGCGCGAGAGCGACGCCGACGTGCTCGCGACGCTGCGCAGGCCGCTCTCGTTCATCGCGGGATCGCTGATTCCCGACGCGGCTCCCGCGTGCGGCGAGCCGCTGCGCGCCTGGCTGCTCGAGCGCTACGAGCCGCCGTTCGAGCAGCTCGGCTTCGAGCCCGCACCGCGCGAGCCCGACGACGTGCGACTGCGGCGCGCGGTGCTGCTCGCGATCGTCGGCGGCGTCGCGGAATCACCGCGCGCGCTCGAGAAGGCGCGGCAGCTCTGCGATCGCTACCTCGACGACCGCCGCGCGATCGACGCGAACCTCGCCGATGCGGTCGTGGCGCTCGCGGCGCGCGCGGGCGATGCGCGGCTGCAGCGCCGCTACTGCGACGCGGCGCTGCACGCGCCGAGCGCGCAGGAAAGAAGGCGCTTCCTGCTCGCTCTCGGCGACTTTCGCGCACCGCAACGGATCGACGAGACGCTGCGCTTCGCGCTGAGCGACTCGGTGGCCACGCAGGACGTGGCGTTCGTCCTCGTGCGGCTGCTCGCGAACCCCGCCGCGCGCGAGCGCAGCTGGGCGTTCATCGCGCGCCACTGGACGCGCGTGCGCAGCCGCGTCCCGCCGCACCTGTGCAGCCAGCTGATCGAAGCCACGCCCGCGCTGCTCACGGGGGCCTACCGGCGCAGCGTCGCGCGCTTCTTCCGCGCACACCCCGTGCCGACGGGCGAGCGCGCACTGCGTCAGGCGCTCGAGCGCTTCGACTGGTATCTCGGCTTTCGCGCGCGCGCCGCGCGCGACCTCGAGCGCTGGCTCGCCCGGGTCACCTGATACCCACGAGCTCGACTGGGCCCCGGCCAGCGGCCGATCCCTCCACCGAGAGCGGAGCTGCCCGGGCCACCTGATACCCACGAGCTCGACTGGGCCCCGGCCAGCGACCGATCCCTCCACCGCGAGCGGAGCTGCCCGGTCCACCTGATACCCACGAGCTCAATTGGGCCCCGGCCAGCGGCCGATCCCTCCACCGAGAGCGGAGCTGCCCGGGCAGCTAGCGTTGCGTCGGCGCGCGCCGCCGGTAGAAATCGTCGAGGAATTCCATGAAGTCACGCAGGTGAGGCGGCCGCTGCTCCTGCCAGAAGCGGCGAATCGACGTGCGCGAGATGTCGACGAGGTACGACGACTCCCACGATTCCCAGAGATCGTCCTCGATCATCGAGTTGCGGTAGCTGTAGAACACGCTCTCGAAGTTTCCGAAGACGCGCTCCGCGTAGGCTTCGAATCGCACGCGTTCTTCCGCGGTGAGGTTGTCGTAGTCGCGGTCGGCCTTGAGCACGATCCGCGCCACGTCCGCGTTGTCGCTGAGGCTCTCCGCGATGCGCAGCGTGGATTCGATCATGTCCTGGTGCATGCTCGAGCGCACGGCGCGCGTGTTGTGGCGGATCTGGAGCGCGAGGTAGGCGAGCGAGACCACGACCGCGAGCGCGCCGATGAACTCGCCCAGGCTCCCCAGCTCGCTCAGCGACACGCTCGCACCCTCACGCCCCTTCAATTGGCACAACAGCCGCGCCGGGGCAAATCCCGCGCCGCGAAGCCCGCGGATTCGCGGCCGCGGCAGCGCGGATCGGGCGCCGCGCGGGCTCGTGGCGCGCTGCGCGTGCCCGCGGCGGGCAGCGCGGCAGCGCCGCGAGCCGGCTCGGGGCTTTTTTTCGCGCGCGGTGAACCGATCCGCGCCTCGCGCGTAGTAGGGGTTGTCGGACGGTGGGTTCGGTCGGAGCCATCGACCGGAGCTCATCGACCGGGGAGGACCGGGGAGGAATGGCCGCCATGACGACCAAACGCTGCGCGTGGTGCGCGGAGCCGATCGCCGCCACATCCATCCGCTGCTGCTACTGCGGGAGCCGGGTCGCGATCGGCCTGCGAAACCCCGCCGAGTGGCACCGCCGCCATCCCGCGCGCCGCGTCGCCGGCGTGTGCGCGGCGCTCGCGCACGCGCTGCGGATGCCGATCGCCGCGGTTCGCGTCGGCTTCGTACTGCTCGCGCTGTTCCACGGGCTCGGCCTCGCGCTCTACGCTGTCCTATGGTTCCTGCTGCCCGATCGACCC
>DASPGF010000248.1:0-3018 GCA_035620755.1 Myxococcota bacterium | reverse complement strand
CCGGCTGATCCGCGGCGTCGGGCGCACGCCCGTCGAGCGGTCGACCGATTACCGCATCCTGCGGCGCTTCGACGACCCCGCGTTGGATCCGCCGTCGCTCGAGCCCGTCGAGCCGCGCGAGCTCTCCGGCCCCGCGCGCTGGCGGCTCCGCTCGGAGCCGTAGCCCCGCGGCCGACCTCGAATGCGGCGCGCCTCGAGCAATCGCTACCGCTGCGCGGCGGCGCGCTCGAGCTCGTCGAGCCGCGCCGTGATCGCCTCGACCTTGTAGCGAAACGGCGCGCTCTCGAGCAGCTGTCGCTCGACGACCTTCGCCGCGTTGCTCACCGAGGAGTGCATGCGGCCGAACGCGCGCGCGATCTCGGCCGCGGGCTGCTGGGTGTAGATGCGGCACAGGTACATCGCGAGCTGGCGCGGAACCCGCACCTCCCTGCGCCGCGAGCGCGCCGCGAGCGCGGCCGGCGTCGTCGCGAACAGCTTGGCGACCACCTCGGTGATCGCTTCGATCGACAGCCGGCGCTGCGGGGCGCCTGTCGCCGCGACCTTCGCGAGCGCCTGCTCGGTGAGCTCGAGGTCGATCGGCCGCTTGAGCAGCGATGCGGTCGTCACGAGCTGTACGAGCGCGCCCTCGAGATCGCGCACGCTGCCGCGCACGCCGTCGACGAGCCGATCGAGGCAGTCGTCGGGAAGCCGGACGCCGCCATGCGCGGCCTTGGCGCGCAGGATCTCGCGCCGCACGAGCGAATCGGGTCGCTCGAGGGTCGCGACGAGCCCGGCCGACATGTGGGAGCGCAGGCGCTCGTCGATGCCGCCGATCTCGCCCGGCAGCCGGTCCGCGGTGAGCACCACGCGCGCGCCGATCGCGACCAGGTGGCTCAGCGTGTGGAACAGCTCGAGCTGGGTCGCCCGCTTGCCGCCGAGGAACTGCACGTCCTCGACCACGAGCAGGTCGCAGTGGCTGCGGAAGCGCCGCTTGAAATCCTCGATCTTGCGGTTGCGCAGCGCGCCCGTGAACTGGTTGGTGAACGCCTCGGCGGACGCGTAGATCACCCGGGCGTCGCACTGCGCGCGCGCGCCCGCGATCGCGCGCGCGAGGTGGGTCTTGCCGAGCCCGGGCGCGGACGCGAGATAGAGCGGGTTGACGGACTGCTGGGTTCCGTGCGCGACCGCGAGCGAAGCCTCGCGCGCGAGCCGGTTGCAGGCGCCGACCACGAAGTTGTCGAACGAGTAGGGCAGGCTGTGCTGCTCGGCGCCGCGCGGCCCGCCGCACGGCCGCGGTCGCTCGCGCGCAGCGGGGCTTCGCGTTCCGCGTGCCGCGTCCGCGGTTGCGCTCGGGGCGCGCGCGTCCCCCGCATCGCTCGCGTCGCGCGGCTCGACCGCGCTCGTGCGAGGATCGCTGCTCGGCGCTGCGAGATCGAGATCGAACTCGACGGCCTTGCCCGCCTCGACGGCTGCGTGCATGCGGATTCGCGGCAGGAAGCGCTCGCGCACGCGCTCGCGGTGCAGCGCCGACGGGCACAGCAGGCGGATCCGCTCGCCGTTCGCCTCTGCGACGAGGGGTCGGACCCACGCCTCGACGACGAAAGCCGGCACTTCCGCCTCGAGGCGGCGCACGACGCCGTCCCAGAACACGGTGGGGGGGCTCATGTTCTACCGTTTCTCAGTATTTGTACAGAATGCGCCGGGATTCCCGACTCGGTCGCCCCGGCGCGAGGCGCAGTTAAACACCTTCGGCCGCGTCGCGCAATGCCGCACGAGTCCGATCGCGTCGGCCGCATCTACACCGATCGACGTCGAGCGCGATTCGCTCAGCCCCGACGGAGAACCGCTGTTTGCAAGCCGGATCGCGATTCCATTCCGAGCACTTCGCAGCGGCTTCTCAGGCGCCTTCGCGCGCTCCGGCCGCGTGTCTAGCGGCGCAGCTCGGTGCGCAGCGATCTCGAGAAATCGAAGTATTTTGGGCGAATTCTAGATTTTTTGCGGTTTTTCGCGAGCTGCGGAGAAACGCGGAGCGGCGCCCGAGCGCGGCCTTCCGGCGGGCTTGGCCCGCGCCGGCGCGCGCATGCCGGCGCGCTCATCGGGGCGGCGCACGCAGCCAAGCCGCGCGCGCGAGCTCGAGAGCGGGTCGATGCGTTGCCGCTCGGCGCGATCGATCGATTCAAACGTCGTTATCGAATCTGCGCCGCGCAGCTTGACGCTGCGCGCGCGCGCCGGAAACATTTCGCGCGTGAAGCGCGCAACGCAAAGCCGGGATCGCGCGACCGCGCGCAGCCTGATGGCGCGGCTGGGCCGCGACGCGCAGCACATTGCCTGGCGGTTCGGGCTGCGCTATCGATCGATCGAAGCCGAGCGCGTGGATGTGACGAGCCGCTACGGGATCTGCTACGACGACGGCGCGATTAAGATCCGACTGTTCCACGCCATCACGGGCCGACCGCTGCGCTACTCGAGCCTCGTGAGCACACTCTGCCACGAGCTCGCCCACCTGCGCCACTTCAACCACGGCGTTCGATTTCGCGCGTTCAACCAGGAGCTGCTGCAGTTCGCGCGCGAGCAGGGAATCTACCGGCCCCGACGGCAGAACGCGACCGATGCGGCGGGCGCGCCGGTGCGCGCGCGAGAGCCCGCTGTTGGCAGTCCGCGCGCACAGCGTCCGGTGCAGCTCGCGCTCTTCTAGCCCGGGCAGCTCCGCTGTCGATTGAGGGATCCGCCGCTGGCGGGGGCCCAGTTGGCGTTTCTTGTATTCGCTAGCTAGCCCCGTGTTCGCGCGGGGCGGCGCGAGCGCTCAGCCGTGGAGCTTGTCGAGCTCCTCGAGGTTGTTCGGGCCCTCGACGACCTTCACGGTGATCTCGTCGCAGGCGATCGCCTTGTCGACGATCTGTTCGATCAACCCTTCGACGGTCAGCTCGTCGTACTCGGCGAGCGCATCCTCCATGCTCGAGTCGGATACGCTGAAATTCACCATGACCTTGATCTTCACTTCCATCGAGTCCGCACCCTTTTCGTCGATCCCGTCGATCC
>DASPGF010000247.1:0-5163 GCA_035620755.1 Myxococcota bacterium | reverse complement strand
GGCAGCGCGTGGATGCCGCGCCGCGCCGCCTGCTCGCGCAGATTCCCGGCCTCGAGCTGCACGCGCACGACGATCCGACGTCGTGCTGCGGGGCCGCGGGCATCTACAACCTCACGCATCGCGCGATGTCGCGCGCGGTGCTCGAACGCAAGCTGCGCGCGCTGCGCGCGGTCGACCCCGACGTCATCGCAACCGGAAACCCGGGCTGCCTGCTGCAGCTGCGCGCGGGCGCGGCCGCTGCGAAGCTGCGCGCCGAGGTCGTGCACCCGATCGAGCTGCTCGATCGCTCCTACGCGGGCAGCTCCGATCGATGAGCGTCAGCGGTAGAGGAACGCGTCGGGGGTCTCGGGCGGCGCGTTGATGCGCGGGAACGCGCCGAGGCTCAAGTCCGTGAGCGAGCCCTGCAGCACGAGCGAGAACGGCAGGATCGACTCGCGCCCGCGCACCATTCCGTAGCGCTCGCGCATGCCGCGGTAGCTGTAGCTCGACTCGGCGAGCGGGCGCGCGTCGATCTCGTCCGAAAGTCCCACGCGCGCGCGCTCGAACACGACGTCGCGGTTCGGGTCGAACTCGAGCGCGTCATCCGGATCGAGCAGCGCGTTGCGGAACGAGGTCTCTTCGAGCATGGAGACCATCCGCGCGTAGCGCCCCTCCGAGAGCCGCTGCTGGGCGGTGAGCGGCGGATCGTCGCCGTCGCCGTCGGGGCCGATGAACGAGAGCTCGACGCTGCGGCCGCCGATCAGCACCACGCCCTGATCGTGGAGCTCGCCGTTGACGGGGTTCTCGTCGAGCAGCCCGGGGTCGAGCGCGAGCCCGAGCGGGCCCGCGAACTCGGGATTCTCGACGAGGAAGCCGCGCGAGATGCGGATCCGCTGCGGGGTCGCGTTCCACACGGCCTCGCGCGCCGCCATGCCTGCGCGCGTACCGGCTTCGGTGTCGGGGTACTCGCGCGCGACCTGGCGATACATCGCAACGCGCCGTGCGCCGCGCGCCTCACGGCTCGCGAACTCGGCTGCCTGCCCGGCGGCCTTCTCGCGCAGCGCGCCGAGACGCTCGGGATCGAAGTCGGGCTCCTGGAGCGCGAGGTTGTAGACCGCGATCCAGTTGTCGCGCTTGCGCTCGAAGTCCGAGAGCCAGTCGCGCAGCTCCGCGCTGTGGTCGCCATCGGGACTCGCGGCGAGATAGTGGCGCGCGTGCACCGCCGCGAGCCGCGCCGTCGGAAGCGTGCCGAGCCAGGGCAGCTGGATCAGCCGCAGCGGAAAGGCGAGCGTGGTCTGCGCGATCCCGGGCAGGCCGATCACCCACTCGATCGGCGCGGGCAGGCCGCGCTTCGGCGCGCCGCGCGACCACGGGCCGACCGCGACCCACTTCGCGCGAAGCGCGCGATCCGCGTTGCGAGCGCTGCGGAACGCGCGGTAGGGATTGAGCGCGGGATCGTCGATCTGCGCGCGCGCGTGCCGCGCCATGTTCGAGCGCTCGGTGGGCCGCGCGGCGATCTCGTCGAGCGCGCGCCACATCTCGCGCTCTTCGCCCGCGTCGCCGAGTGCGATTGCGCTCGCGAAGCGCGCCTCGTCGGCAAATGGGCCCTCGGCATCGGATTCGAGCAACGCGTTCGCGGCAGCTGCGATGTCTGCGCCCGGCTCGAGCAGCGCGAGAGCGAGGCGCTGCGCGGCCGGCGAGAGCGGCTGCTCGGCGGGCGCGGCCGTGAGGCTGCGGCCGCGCAGCGCGCGCTCGCGCTCGAGCCGGCGCTCGGCCGCGTCGTGCAGCGCGAGCGCGTAGCGGTCTTCGGGCTTGATGGCGAGTGCGCGGCCCGCATACACCAGCGCGGCTCGCGACTGGCTCTCCTCGAGCGCGCGCTCGGAAGCGCGCAGCGCCCGCGCGTAGAGGGTCTCCGCGAGCGCGATATCGCCCTCTTCGACCAGCGGCTGCAGTGCGTCGGCCTCGGGCGCGTCGGGGTAGCGCGCGACGAACTCCTTCCAGTGCGCGAGCGCCTGCCGGCGCTGCAGCGGCAGCGGCTCCTGGTTGTAGAGCTGGATCGCGTAGTTGAGCAGCGAGCGCGCGAGCCGATACGGCGCGAGGCTCGTCGCGACGATCGACTTGCCGATCGGCTCCGCGAGCGCGTTGAACGCACGCCCGAAGCTGATCTGCCACGCGTCCCGGATCCGCGCCGAGGCGAGCTCGAGCGGGTCGTTGTCGCGGGCCTGGGAGAGCCGCTCGCGCAGCGCGGGGTCGAGATCGCCGCTCTCGAGCAGCGCTCGCGTGGCATTGCGGTAGGCGAGCGACGAGCTCTGCGTCGCATTCGCGAGATCCGTGGCGACCGGCACGAGCCCCGTCGGCCGCTCGTCGCTCGCGACGAGCACGCTGTCGATCG
This sequence comes from Myxococcota bacterium, assembly GCA_035620755.1. GTDB lineage: Bacteria > Myxococcota_A > UBA9160 > UBA9160 > SMWR01 > JACZVU01. The sequence continues at coordinate 2,792 of DASPGF010000247.1, read as the reverse complement.
CGCGCAGCCGCTCGAGCAGCCGCTGCGTTCGCTCGACGTCGGAGACGAGCGCGGCCTCCGCGAGCTGCGCCGCGGCCTGATCGGCGACGTCGGGCACGCGCGCCGCGAAGCGCACGCTCGAATCGATCGCGGGGCCGATCGGCTTCGCGCCGGGCGAGCGACAGCCGAGCGCCGAGGCGCCCGCGAGCGCGGCGACGAGCAGCGCCGCGAGCGCGCGATCAGGGCGTGAAGCGGTCACGGTCGATCCGGATCGAGAATGCGAGGAATGCCTCGAGGCGGCGCGAGGCTTCGACCTTCTCGGGCGTGCCGTCGCGGCTCGCGACGGTTTCGTAGAGCCGCGAGGCGCCGTCGACGAGCTCCTGGAAGCGCACGGGATCGAACAGCAGGCTCTCGGGCGGGTAGGCGCTCGAGTACTCCGCGGCGAGCTCCGCGTAGAGATCGGCGAGCGCGAGCAGGTGGCGATTGATTCTCTTGCTCGCCGCGTGCCGCTGGATCACGCGCTGCAGCTCGGCGATCGCGCGCACGTCGCCGCCCGCGTCGACCGTGCGCCGTCCCGCGAAATACGCCGCGCGCTCCATGTCGGCGCGCTCGATCTCCTCGAGCGCGATCGGCAGCTGGTGCGTGTCCTCCGCGATCCGCGCCAGGCCGTCGAGCAACGCGACGCGCGCCTCGAACTCGGCGAGCGCGGCGTCGGTGTCGAGCGCCTCGCTGCCGGGCGCCTCGCTCGCCGGAGTGAGCGCGCGCGCCATCTGCGCGGCCTCCTGGAGCGTGTCGCAGATCTCGGCGCTGCGCAGCGCTTCGACGCGCAGCTCGTCGCTGATGCTCGCCGCGAGCCGGTAGTTCTCGGCTGCGAGGTCGAATGCGCGCAGGCGCTCGAGCGAGCGCGCCTTCGCGAATGCGATCGCGCCGTCGAGGTGGCCCGCGCGATACGCGTCCGGATGCAGCTGCTCGAGATTCTCGAGGCGCAGCAGCGAGCTGCGATAGACGTTGCGGCCCGTGAAGTCGCGAGCGGGCTCGAAGCGATAGGTGTCGTCGTCGATGTGCGCGCGCAGCACGGCGATCACTTCGAGCGCGTTCTCGACCGGGCGATAGGCGGGGTCGACCGCGGGCGTCGACGCGCATGCCGCGCACGCGCACAGCAGCGCGCCTGCGAGCGCGCGTTGGAGTGCGGTGTAGCGGGCCATCATCTCGGCCCCGGAGCATACCAGGGTCGCGATCCGCACCGCAGCACCGGGCGCCACTATCGGCGCTTCTCGCCCGGAGCGCGGCGCTGCTCGAGCGCGTTGAGCATCTTCTCGGTCGCGATCACCGCGGCCGCGAGCTGATCGGAATCGACACCGAGCGTCGAGAAGCTCTCGCCGCCCTCGCCCTCGCTGCTCCAGGTGATGACGGTCTCGACCAGCGCCGTGGTCCGGCCGCCGGGCGGGATGCGCACGCGGAAATCCGCGAGGCGCGGCACCTCGAGCCGCAGCTTGCGCGCGGCCTTGCGCAGCGCGTTCATGAACGCGTCGTAGCCGCCGTCCCCGGTCGCCTTCGCCGCGGAGCGGCGCTTGCGGTAGGCGAGCACGATCTCCGCGCTCGGTGTCACGCCGGTGCCGACGGTGACGCGGTAGGACTCGACGCGCACGCGCTGATCGGTCGGCGTCTTGAGCACGTCGGCGATCACGTAGGGGAGATCCTCGACGCTGATCCGATTCTTGCGCTCGCCGAGCTCGACCACGCGCTGCAGCACGAGCGCCTTCTCCTCGGCGCCGAGCGCGATGCCGAGCACCTTGAGGTTGTGCTCGAGCGATGCCCTGCCCGCGAGCTTGCCGAGCGCGTAGCGCCGCTGCTCGCCGAAGCGCGCCGGCAGCAGGCGGCTCGCGTAGAGGTCGCCCTTCGCGTCGCCGTCGGCGTGGATGCCCGCGGTCTGCGTGTAGACGTCGCGGCCCACGATCGGCGTGTTGTCGGCGACGTCCTTGCCGCTGAACGTCTCGACGAGCCGCGACAGCGACGACAAGCGCGCCTCCTGCACACCCGTGCGAAACGGCGTGTGGTCGTGGATCGCGGCAACCACCTCGGCGAGCCGCGCATTGCCCGTGCGCTCGCCGAGCCCGTTGACGCTCGCGTGCACGCCGCGCGCGCCCGCGCGCACCGCCGCGAGCGCGTTCGCGCCCGCGAGCCCGTAGTCGTTGTGCGCGTGGAACTCGAATACGACGTCGGGCCAGGTCGAGACCATCAGCTCGACGTAGCGCGTGACGTCGTCGGGCGACAGGATGCCGAGCGTGTCCGCGAGATAGATCCGCTGCGCGCCGAGCTCGCGCAGGCGTTCGACCAGCGCGAATACGTAGTCGAAGCCCTGGCGCACGCCGTTCGACCAATCTTCGAGGTAGGCGTTGAGCTTGATGCGCTTGCGCTCGGCGGCGCGAAACGTCTGCGCGATCGAGCTGCGGTGCTCCTCCGGCGAGATGCCGAGCTGCACGCGGCAGTGCCGCTCGGAGCCCTTGGTGAGCAGGTTCATCACCCGGCCGCCGGTTCCGGCGACCCAGTTCACCGATGCACTGCCGTCGCAGTAGCCGAGCATCTCGACGCGCGACAGCAGCCGCGCCTTGCGCGCCCACTCGACGACGAGGCGCGCGGCCTCGCGCTCGCCCTCGGAGACGCGCGTGGACGCGATCTCGATGCGGTCGACACCGACCTCGGTCAGCAGCAGGCGCGCGAGCTGGAGCTTCTCGGAGGGGAAATACGAGACGTCGGGCGTCTGCTCGCCGTCCCGCAGCGTCGTGTCCATTACTGCGATGCGGTTCGCGTCC
>DASPGF010000246.1:0-6115 GCA_035620755.1 Myxococcota bacterium | reverse complement strand
CGTCGCGGTCGGCGTGAACGTCGGCGTCGGCGTCGCGGTCGGCGTGAACGTCGCGGTCGGCGTCGCGGTAGCCGTGAACGTCGGCGTGGGCGTCGCGGTCGCCGTGAACGTCGGCGTGGGCGTCGCAGTCGCCGTGAACGTCGGCGTCGGCGTCGCGGTGGCCGTGAACGTCGGCGTGGGCGTGACCACGCCCGCGAGCGCTGGCGCCGCCAGTCCGAATGCCGCTCCAAACACGATCGAGTTGCAGAACAGCCTCGTGAATCGATTCATCACTGTGTTTTCTCCCGTCGCTGTGCAGTGCGTGGGTGTGTTCAGATCATTCGTCTGCAGCCTGCTCACGGCTTCGCGAGCGAACTGCGCGTATGCTGGCGCATGAAGGGACGATCCCTTTACGAGCCCGATCGATAAGCAAGCTTCATGCCACGGTGCTTTCTCACCGCAAATCAAAATACCGTCGTGATTTCAATGGGTTAATTACCTGGATGCCCGCTGGAGCAGGGCGCCGCGCGATTTTGGGAACGGCCGTTCCACGCGAGCGGAAAACCTTTTCCGAACTGCGACCGCAGCCCGGGCATTGCCGACCTCAGCCTCGCCCGCTCCCGCGCGCGACCCGACCGCGATATTCGGGCCGGCTGGGAGTGCAGAATCCCCTGTCGGCGCCGCCGGCAGCGCTCGAGAAGCGTCCGCGCCCCGCTCCGCGCGCAGCAGCTCCGCGACCGCGACCGCGAACGTGCGCAGATCCGCCTCTCTGCGCTCGCGCGCCTGCGAAGCCGCGCGTTCGACAGCCGACACGCGGATCACGCGCGGCAGGACCGATCTTCGGAACGGCGACTGTTCGATCGCGAACATCGCGCGCAGGGTCTCGAGCGCGAACGAATCGATCCCCTCGTACCAGTGGTAGGTCACGACGCGCGAGGTCAGGGAATGCGCGACGACTCGCTCGACGCGCGCTGCGATCCCATCGATCGAGACTCGCGATCGCTGCTCGACCTCCCAGCCCCGGCTCGGAAGCGCGTTCTTCGGCGACAGCAGACTCCGACCGCGAGACAGCAGGTCGTCGTAGCCCACGAACAGCGAGATCTCGTCGGCCGCTCGCCGATAGCGGACGTAATCGGAGCGCACGAAGTGCACGGTCCAGAAATACGCTCCGTCCACTTCGATCGACCCATCCCTCTCCCAGCCGGCGAGCTCCGCGGGAATCGCGAGCGGCGCGAGCACGGGCGTCGGCGGCGGGCTCCAGCGAGGCATACCGATCGAGATACCGAGCATCGCGAGCGCGAGCAGCGCGAGCGAGCGAGCACCCCCGACGCGCGGAGAGAGAGCGCAGTTCGGCAGCGAGCCCGCGGGATCGACGATCGGCGCGCCATCCGGCTCGCTCGCTCCCGCGGTCTCGCCGCGCAACGCGCGTGGCGCGGCGGGATGAGCAGCTCGCGCATCGCGCTCCGCGCGGTCAGCCGCGGGCCTCACAGGGAGGAGTCGGCCGAGCACGCGATCCACGGCGATCAGACATGCGATCGCGCCGAGAAACACCAGCCAGCCCTGAAGCGTGTGCGCAGCCGAGAACTCGGAGGTCGGCTCGAGCGTCATCACGCAGATGCGGATCAGGTTGAACAGATAGCCGATCAGCGGCGCGACCAGCACGAGCAGCACCTGGCGCGCGCGGCGCGCGGGGAACCACCCGACGTAGAAGAGCGCCGCGAGGCTGAGCGTCTCGATCGACCGCAGGCCGCTGCAGGTATCGACGATCTGCACGACTGCGCGCGGGTTGTAGATCACGTTGCCCTCGCGCAGCGCAGGGATGCCGACGAGCTGCAGCAGCCAGACCGCGTGCTCGGCGACCGCGAGCCGAAGCGCGTAGAAGGCCTGGTTGGTCAAGACCGCGGGGAGCGGATACGCGAACGCGAGCACGAGCAGGGGAAGCGCGAGCGCGCGCGCGAAGGGTGCACCGTGCCAGAGCGAGCCGAGCGCGGGCGCGAGCAGCAGCAGCGAGACGAGCTGCAGATCCGTCGCCGCGACGAAGTGCGCCCAGCCGAACAGCGCCACGCCGAGCAGCAGCGGCGGCGCGGCGAGCCAGCCGCAGCCGCGAGGCTGCATGGCGCCGCGCAGCGCCTCGCGGCGGCGATAGGCGATCGCAGCCGAGATGGCGAAGATCGCCTGCGGGAACGGGTCCACGGTATGGAACAGCCACGCATCCACCGGTGTGAGCTGCCGCTCGGGAACCCAAAGCGCGAGCCGCCAAAAGGCGAGCGCACCGATCAGCAGCGCCCAGCGCCGCCAGCGCAGCTCCGCATCGGCGCCCGCCCAGGTGCCCATCCAGGTGCCCATCCGAGCTCGCCACCGCCGCAGTTCGCCCATACAGGTTAGGATCAAGCGAATCGGACCTCGGCGCCATCGGCCCACTCGCGCGCCGGCCCGCCGTGCGAGCGCGAGCCAGCACCTCGGCGTGGCGTGCGGCGCGCGCTACAGGCCGGCCACCAATTGCTCGACGCTCGCCTTCGCGTCGCCGAACAGCATGTGGGTGTTGTCGAGATAGAAGAGCGGATTCTCCACGCCCGCGTAGCCGGCGCCCATGCTGCGCTTGAGGACGACGACGTTCTGGGCCTCCCAGACGCGCAGCACGGGCATGCCGTAGATCGGGCTCGCCGGGTCGTTCTCCGCGCTCGGATTCGCGACATCGTTCGCACCGATCACGAGCACCACCGACGTCTCCGCGAAGTCGCGGTTGATCTCGTCCATCTCCAGCACGATGTCATAGGGCACGCCGGCCTCCGCGAGCAACACATTCATGTGACCCGGGAGCCGCCCCGCCACGGGATGGATCGCGTAGCGGACGTTCACGCCATTGGCCTGGAGCTTCTGGGCGAGCTCGTTCACGAGGTGCTGCGCGCGCGCGACCGCGAGCCCGTAGCCCGGGACGATGATCACGTCGCGGCTCGCGCGCAGCAGCTCGCACACCTCGGCAGCCTCGATCGGCTGCACGCTGCCGTGCACGGCCTCGGCGCCCGCGGCCGACACCGCATCACCCGTTCCGAACCCTCCGAACACCACGCCGAGGATCGAGCGATTCATCGCGCGGCACATGATGAACGACAGGATCGCACCACTGCTGCCCACGAGCGCGCCCGTGACGATCAGCAGGTCGTTGCTCAGCATGAAGCCCGCCGCGGCTGCCGCCCAGCCCGAGTAGCTGTTGAGCAGCGATACCACGACCGGCATGTCGGCGCCGCCGATCGCCATCACCAGGTGGACGCCGAGCAGCGACGCGATGGCAGTCATCGCGAGCAAATAGCGAAGGCCGGCCTCGTGGCTCGTGCCCGGCGCGACGAACGCAATGGCCATGCCCGCGATCGCGATCGCGATGACCCCGTTGAGCGCGTGCCGACCCGGGAGCAGCACCGGCGTGCCGCGAATGCTGCCCCGCAGCTTGCCCCAGGCGACCACCGAGCCCGTGAACGTGAGCGCGCCGACCGCGACGCCGACCCAGATCTCGAGCTGGTGAACCATCAGCGCGGCCTTGCCCGCGGCCGCGACGCTCGGCTCGGGGTCGAGGTAGGAGGCGATGCCGACGAGCACCGCCGCGAGCCCGACGAAGCTGTGCAGGATCGCGACGAGCTGCGGCATCGCGGTCATCACCACGCGCAGCGCCATCACCGCGCCGATCGCAGCCCCGCCGAGGATCGCGGCGCCCACGAGCTCGTAGCGCTCGACGTACGGGTGGAGCAGCGTGCCGGCGAGGGCGATCGCCATGCCGACGATGCCCCAGGTGTTGCCGCGCCGCGCCGTCTCCTGATGCGACAGGCCGCCGAGGCTCAGGATGAAGAGCACCCCGGCGACCAGGTAGAGCACCGCGAGCGACGTCTCGTCCAGCATGGCGGCCCGCTCTACTTCCGGAACATCTTGAGCATGCGGTGCGTGACGAGGAAGCCGCCGACGACGTTGATCGAAGCGACGAGCACCGCGATCGCGCCGAGCAGCGCCGCGAGGTCGAATTCGCCGCTCGCACCCTTGAGCAGGCCTCCGACGAGGATGATGCCGCTGATCGCGTTGGTGACGCTCATCAGCGGCGTGTGCAGCGCGGGCGTCACGTTCCAGATCACCTGCCAGCCGATGAAGCACGCGAGCACGAACACCGTGAAGTGCTGGACGAACTCGCGCGGTGCGTAGAGCGCGAGGCTCGCGAGGCCGACCGCGGCCACGAGCGTCGCGATCACGCGCGAGAGCGGCTTGCGGGCGGGCGGCGGCGGCGGGCTCACGCGCTCCTTCGCACCCGTTCGCGCCTTCCGGGCCTTCGGCGAGGGCGGCACCGCGGCCGCGATCGCGGGCGGCGGCCACTTGCTCTCGCCGTCGCGCAGCACCAGCGCGCCACGGATCGCCTCATTCTGCTCGTCGATGCGGAACGCCGCCGCGCCCCCCATCTCCTCGAGCAGGTGAGCGACGTTGGCGCTGAACATCTGCGACGCGTGCCGGGGCATGCGGCTCGTGAGATCGGTGTAGCCGACGATCGTCACGCCCGAACGCTGGACGGCCTCGCCGGGCTCGGTGAGCTCGCAGTTTCCGCCCTGTTCGGCGGCGAGATCGACGATCACCGAGCCGGGCTTCATCGCCTCGACCATGTCGGCGGTGATCAGGATCGGAGCGCGCTGACCCGGAATCAGCGCGGTGGTGATGATCACGTCCACGCGCCGGGCCTGCTCGCGAAATAGCGCCATCTCGGCCGCGATGAACGCGGGGCTCATCGCCTTCGCGTAGCCGCCGCCGCCCTCCCCCGACTCCTCGAGCTCGAGCTGCAGGAACGACGCGCCGAGGCTCTCGACCTGCTCCTTCACGCCGGGCCGCGTGTCGAACGCGCGCACCACCGCGCCGAGCCCGCGCGCCGCCGCGATCGCGGCGAGGCCCGCGACGCCCGCGCCGATCACGAGCACCTCGGCGGGAGGCGTCTTTCCGGCGGCCGTGATCTGCGCGGTGAACTGTCCGCCGTAGACGTTCGCGGCCTCGATTACCGCGCGGTAGCCCGCAATGTTCGCCATCGAGGACAGCACGTCGAGCTTCTGGGCACGCGTGATGCGCGGCACCGCGTCGAGCGCGATCGCGCTCGCGCGGCGCGCGGCGAGCGCGGCGACGAGCGCGGCGTTCTGCGCGGGATGGAGCAGCGACACGAGCAGGGCGCCCTCGCGCAGCCGCGCAATCTCCGCGAGCTGGGGTGGCCGGACCTTGACGACGGCGTCGCAGCGCCAGACGCGTGCGACATCGCTCGCGATCTCGCCGCCCGCTGCGCGATAGGCCTCGTCCGCGAAGCCCGCGGCCGCGCCTGCACCGCTCTCGACGAGGACCTCGAAGCCGAGCCTGCGCAGCCGCTTCACGCTCTCGGGCGAGGCCGCGACGCGCCGCTCGCCGGCTTCGACCTCCTTCGGGACACCGATCTCCATCGCGGCTGCGGCGGCCTCCTCGTGGCGCGGGGAACCCTACAACAACTCGAGCCGCATTTCGGGCCCTGCGGCGCGATTGGGCCCCGCGCACCGCGGCTCGGGCTGCGCCGCAGCAGGCCCGGGGTGCGCTATTCGGCGGTGCCGAACAGGTGGTCGAAGAGGGGCGTGATCGACGCGAAGTTTCCCGCCCGCATGCTCACGTGGTGGCGGTCGTGCTTGCGCGCGAGCTCGCTGAGCGTGCGGAAGGGAAAGCGGCGCAGCTCGAGGCCCGCGTGGTTCACGATGTTCAGCAGCGAGTACACGACGAACACCGCCGCGAACGAATAGATGCTCACGGGGCCCACGAGCAGCGTGCAGAGCATCAGCAGCGCGAGGCCGATCGCGTTCTCGATCGGGTGCAGGTAGAGGCTGTCGACCGCGGTCGGATTGCGAATCGTGTGGTGGACCGCGTGGATCCGGCGTAGCCAGCGCCAGCGGTGGAACGGGTAGCGGTGCACGAGGTAGTAGGCGAAGTCGTAGCTGAGCAGGATCGCGAAGCCCTCCCACGCCATGCGCCAGACCGACGCCGCGCTCTCGTAGAACAGCGCGTCGTAGAGCAGGTAGATCAGCCCGTAGACGAGCGAGATCGAGAGCACCGCGTTTGCGCCGGCGAGGCGCCAGTACTCCCTTCCCTGGGGCGCGCGAAGCGG
>DASPGF010000245.1:0-2676 GCA_035620755.1 Myxococcota bacterium | reverse complement strand
CGCTTCGTCGAGCTGCTGGGTACGCACGGATGGGCGGCCGCGTAGCGATGGCCGGCGCGCGCGGCCTGCTGGGGCTTGTGCTCGCGCTCGGGCTCGCGCTCGGCTGTGCGTCCACGCCCGACGATGCGGATCCCTCCGCGGGCGTCACGCACGTGCTGCAGCCTGGCGAGAACCTCTACCGCCTCTCGCTCTACTACGGCGTGTCCGTCGAGGCGATCCAGCGCGCCAACCAGATCGACGACGTGACACAATTGAGAGTCGGCCAGCACATCTGGATCCCGGGCGCCCGGCGAGATCCTGCGAGCGACTCGCTCGCGAGCGCGTCGCCGGGCGGCAGCGGCGGCTCGGCCGCGCTTCGCGGCGAGCTCGACCTGATCTGGCCGGTGCGCGGCAGGGCGAGCTCGGGCTTCGGCCGGCGCAACGGGCGCGGACACGACGGCCTCGACATTCCCGCGAAGCCGGGCACCCCGATCGTCGCGGCCGCGGCGGGTCGCGTGATCCACAGCGGCACGGATCTCGGCGATTACGGGCGGGTGGTGATCGTCAAGCACGAGGGCAACTACTCGACGGTCTATGCGCACAACCGGCGCAATCGCGTCGAGAAGGGAGACTTCGTCGAGCAGGGCCAGCTGATCGGCGAGGTCGGGTCGAGCGGAAACGCGAGCGGGCCGCACCTGCACTTCGAGGTGCGCCGCAAACGCGCGCCCGTCGATCCCATGCTGTTCCTGCCCTGAGCGAGACGCGCGTGCGCTCGTTGGCCTGGCGTGGGGTGGCCGAGTGACGGGGCGAGCGAAGAAACGGGGCGTTTGGATCGCGCTCGGCGCGTTCGCGAGCGCTGGCGCGCTCGGCACGCTCGCGCTGCTCGCATTCGGCGACAGCGCGCGCACGCGCTGGCTCGCACGACTCGGGAGCGACGCGGCTTGCTACGCGCTCGGGCTCGAGGCCGAAGCGGGCGCGCGAGGAGCGCCCGATTTCGCGGCCGCGGCGGCGTGGTACCGCAAGGCCTCGGGCCACGCGGATGCGCAGCTCGCGCTCGCGCGGCTGATCGCGGATCGACACATCGAAGAGTCGCAGCCGGGCGAGCGCGCTGCGCTGCTCGAGGCCGCCGCCGAGCAGGGAAACGCAGCTGCGCAGCGCGCGCTCGCCGAGCTGCTGCTCGAGGCCGGCCCCGAGCGGGAGGCCGACGCGCTCGGCTGGCTCGGGCGCGCCGCCGAGGCAGGCGACCGCGACGCGCAGTACGAGCTCGGTGCGCGTCGGATGCGAGCAGAGGGAGCGAGCGCCGACGCGGCCGCAGCCGCGCGCTGGCTGCGCCTCGCAGCCGAGCAGGGCGACGCGCGCGCGCAGCGCGCGCTCGGCGAAGCGTACGCGCTCGGCCGCGGCGTGGCCGCCGAACCCGTGGAGTCTCTGCGCTGGTATCGCGCGGCCGCCGAGCAGGGGGACGCGCGCGCGAGCGTCGAGGTGGCACGGCGTCATGCGGCGGGCACCGGAGTCGCCGCGAGCGCTGCGGAAGCCGTGGCCTGGTACGAGCGCGGCGCGCAGGCGGGTGACGCGGAAGCGCAATCCGAGCTTGGCTACGCGTATGCGACCGGGAACGGTGTCGCGAGGGATTACGAGCTGGCGGGCAAGTGGCTGCGGAGCGCCGCCGAGCAGGGGCACGCGGTCGCGCAGAACCGGCTCGGAGGGCTCTACACCGAGCGCTCGCTCACCGCCGATCCGAGCGAGCAGCTCCCGGATTGGGCTCGCGAGGCGATTCGGCGCGGCATGAAGGTTCCCGATGCGCTGCTCGCGAAGTCGGTCACCGAGCGCAGCGCGGATGCGGGCGACGCGAGTGACGCCGAGGCGGTCAAGTGGTTCCTCGCGGCCGCCGAGCAGGGCCTTGCCGCCGCGCAGCTCAATCTCGCCGTCGCCTACGAGCTCGGGCGCGGCGTCGAGCGCGACCCGCAGGCGGCGCTCGAGTGGTGCACCAAGGCCGCCGAGCAGGGCCTCGATCTCGCGCAGATGCGGCTTGCAAACCTCTACGCCCACGGCGGCGAGGGCTTCCCGCGCGACCTCGCGCTCGCGAACGCATGGCTGCAGCGCGCCGCCGAGGCGGGATCCGCTGCGGCGCAGGTCGCGCTCGCGCTGCGTTACGCGAATGGCACGGGCGTCGCCGTCGATCTGCGCGAGGCGGCGCGCTGGCTCGAGCGCGCAGCGGAGCAGGGGAGCGCGGACGCTCAGGCGAGCCTTGGGCTGTTCTACGCCGAAGGGCGGGGCGTCGCGAAGGATCCCGCGCGCGCGGCCGCGTGGTATCAGCGCGCGGCCGAGGCGGGCCACCCCGAGGCCGCGAATCGCCTCGGCCGGATCTACCTCGAAGGGCTCGGCGTCGAGCGCGACGCCGCGGCCGCGATCGCCTGGTACCAACGCTCCGCCGAGCAGGGCTACGTGCCCGCGCAGCTGAACCTCGGCGCTCTCTACTTCGAGGGGCGCGCGGTCGAGAAGGACGATGCGCGCGCGATGCTGTGGTTCCGCCGCGCCGCCGAAGCGGGCAACGGGATGGGGCAGATCAATCTCGGCATCGGCTACTTCAAGGGACAGGGCGTCGCCCGCGACCTGGTCGCCGCGCACATGTGGTTCACGCTCAGCGACGCGAATGGCGCCGACCAGCTGCGCGCGCGCGTCGAGCCCAAGCTCTCGCGC
>DASPGF010000244.1:0-2157 GCA_035620755.1 Myxococcota bacterium | reverse complement strand
CGCGCCAGCGAGCGAGCTGCCGTTCCTCGGCGGTGCGGTCGGCTATCTCGGCTACGAGCTCGCGAGCCAGTTCGACGTCCACCGCTTCCGCAGCCTCGACGATCTGCAGCTGCCGGATCTCTACCTGCTGTTCGTCGATCGCTTCCTCGCGCACGACGCGCGCGACGACCGGCTCTACGCGTGTGCGCTCGGCTTCGCGGAGACGAGCGATCTCGCCGCGGACCGCGCGCGCCGCGCGCTCGACGCGCTCTGCGCGCCGATCGTCGCGCCGGCGCGCGCTGCGCGGCGCGCTCGGCGTGCGCGACCGCCGGCCGCCGCATCGGCGTTCTTCGACGCGCAGAGCTACGCCAAGGCGGTCGACGCCACCAAGCAGCAGATCGAGGCGGGCGAGGTCTACCAGGCGTGCTTCACGCAGCGGCGCGAGCGCGACTGTCCGGCTGACTCTTGGCTGCTCTATCGGAAGCTGCGCGACCTCAACCCCGCGCCATTCGCGAGCTACGTCGAGCTTCCCGAGGTCGCGATCGTCGGCAGCTCGCCGGAGCGCTTCCTGCGCGTGGACGACGAGCGGCGGGTCGAGAGCCGTCCGATCAAGGGCACGCGGCCGCGCGGCCGCGATCTCGCATCCGATCGCGCGCGCCGCAGCGAGCTCGAGCGCTCGGCGAAGGATCGCGCCGAGAACCTGATGATCGTCGACCTGGTGCGAAACGATCTCGGCCGCGTCTGCGAGATCGGCAGCGTGGAGGTACCGGAGCTGATGGCGATCGAGCGATATGCGTCGGTGTATCAGATGGTGTCGACGGTGCGTGGCACGTTGCGGCGGCCTTGCGACGCATTCGACCTCGTGCGCGCGACGTTTCCGCCCGGCTCGATGACGGGCGCGCCCAAGATCGCCGCGATGCGCATCCTCGACGCGCTCGAGCCCGTGCGGCGTGGCATCTACTCCGGCGCGCTCGGCTACTTCGACCTGCGCGGCGGCGCGGATCTCTGCGTCGTGATCCGCACCATTCTCGTCGTCGACGGGCGCGCCTACCTGCACTCCGGCGGCGGCATCGTCGCGGACTCGAATGCCGCGGACGAGTGGCAGGAGAGCCTCGACAAGGCGCAGCTGCTGGAAGCGGCGATCGACGAGGCGTGCGCGAATGCGCGCGACACCGATTCATGTCAAACGACGAGCGCGTTCGCTTGAGCACGCCCAGCCGCGCGCGCCTCGTGGCGCGCTACGCGCTGTTCCAGATCCCCGACCTCGCGCTGCTCGCCCTCGGCGTCGCGGCCGCTGTGCGCTGGTGGGATCTTTCCGTCGGTGCCGCGTATGCGCTGATTGCGCTGTGGATCGCGAAGGACATCGCGCTGTTTCCCTTGCTGCGGGTCGCCTACGAGTCAAAGGACGCGCGTGAGATGACCGGGATCGAAGGCACGGTCGGAGTCGTGATCCAGCCGCTCGCGCCCGCGGGCTACGTGAGGCTCGGCGCGGAGCGCTGGAAGGCGCGCTTGGCACCGAACGCAGCATCGCTGCCCGAGGGCGCGGCGATCCGCGTGGTCGCGGTGCGCGGCCTGACGCTGATCGTCGAGCCCGCGAGCGCCGCGGAGCCGTGATCGATCAGCGCGGTCGCCCGCCGTGGCTCGCTCGCGGCTGGCCACCGCGCGGCGATCCGCGCGATTCTTGTCGCGCCCCAAATCGGGAGTCGCCGCTGCGATTGCCCGCGAAACGGTTTCCAGCCGAGCGCTCGCCCGCGGAGCGCTGCGAGCCGAATGATTCGCGCTGCGGCCGAGGCTGCGCGGCTGCGAAGTCCCGACGGACTTCGCGACCGCGCGCCTGGGCAACCCTCGGCGCATCGTCGCGCCGGTCGCTGCGATGCGCGCGCTGCGAGCGATCGACGCTGCGCTCGCTCGCTCGCGCTCGCTCGGGGCCGGCGCTCCTCGCGCCTCGCGTGTAGGAGCGCGCGCGCTCGGAGTGATTGCCCCTCGCGCTGCGAGTGTTGGCGCGCTCGCGTGTGGATCGCTCGTGCGTCGTGGCCCGGGCGCGGCCATCGACGCCGCGTTGCGACGCATCGGAGCGCGCGCTCTCGCGCTTCGCTGCGCGCGCGCCTCGGTCCGCGCGCGCCGTCTCGCGCACGACGCCGCGCTCGCGGGAGTCGGCTTCGCGCGCGGACGCAACCC
>DASPGF010000243.1:0-9119 GCA_035620755.1 Myxococcota bacterium | reverse complement strand
AGCAGCCGGGCGTGTGCACCTGATTCGGGTCGATCTCTCCGACGGGGACGATCTGCTCGACCTCGGCGATCACGAGGTCGGCCGCGGTTGCCATCGCCTTGTTGAAATTCTGTTCGGTCATCCGATAAACGAGGTTTCCCGCGGTGTCGGCGCGCCAGGCGCGGATGAACGCGATGTTGCCGCGGATGCCGGGCACGAAGACGTGCGTCTTGCCGTCGATGAGCTTCGTCTCGCACTTCTCGCCGATCACGGTTCCCGCGGCGGTCGGCGTGAAGAAGCCGCCGATGCCCGCGCCACCCGCGCGCAGCGCCTCGGCGAGCGAGCCCTGCGGGATCAGCGTCACCTCGAGCTTGCCGGCCTGCGCCGCGGCCACCGCTTCGGGGTTGCTCGTGAAGAACGAGCCCACCGCCTTGCGGAGCTGGCCGCTGCGCACGAGCCGGCCGCCGCCGAGCCCGACCTCGCCGACGTTGTTGGCGACGTAGGTGAGGCCGCCGACGCCGGTCTCCGCGAGCGCGTGCACGAGGTGCACCGGGTAGCCCGTCATGCCGAAGCCGCCGACGAGCAGCGTGTCGCCCGGCTTGACCATCGCCACGGCCTGTTGGATCGAGATCTGCGGAACCTGCTTCAATTCGAACCCCTGGAAGTTCTCGCGCGGTCGACCGCGTGCCTAGATCTTCTCGACGATCGCGGCCTCGCCCTGGCCCACGCCCACGCAGAGCGTGACGAGCCCGTAGCGCAGGGCTTCACCGCGCTCGCCGCGCCGCTGCATCTCGTGCAGCAGCGTCGTGACGAGGCGCGCGCCCGAGCAGCCGAGCGGATGGCCGAGCGCGATCGCGCCGCCGTTCACGTTGGTGATCTCGTGGCGCAGGCCGAGCTCGCGCAGCACCGCGATCGACTGCACGGCGAACGCCTCGTTGAGCTCGGCGAGCTGGATGTCGTCGAGCGACAGCTTTGCGCGCGCGAGCGCCTTGCGCGTCGCGGGAACCGGCCCGAGGCCCATCACGCGCGGATCGACGCCCGCGGCCGCCGAGCACACCCAGCGCGCGAGCGGTCGGATCCCGAGCTCGCGCGCCTTGGCGTCGGACATCAGCACGAGCGCCGCCGCGCCGTCGTTGAGGCCGCTCGAATTGCCCGCCGTGACGGTTCCGCCATCGCGGAACGCGGGCTTGAGCTGGCCGAGCTTCTGCATGTCGGTCGCGAGCCGGAACGCATTCCCTTCTCGCGTGTAGCGCGGGAACTCGTCGATCTCGAACGGGATCGGATCGCCGCGGCGCTGGGGCAGCGGCACGGGAACGATCTCGCGCTCGAAGCGGCGCTCGTCGATCGCGCGCACCGCGCGCGCCTGGCTCTCGAGAGCGAACGCGTCCTGGTCGTGGCGCGTGATCTCGCCGCCCTTGATCTTTCCGTCGCGGCTGAGCTCGTAGATGTTCTCGGCCGTCTCGCCCATCGCCTCGAGCGGGAACTGCGCCTCCAGCTTCGGGTTCGGAAAGCGCCAGCCGAGCGTGGTGTCGTAGGCGGTCGCGTTGCCCGACGGCCCGAACGCCTGCGCGTTCTTCGCGAGCGCGTAGGGCGCGCGCGTCATGCTCTCGACGCCGCCCGCGAGGTAGATGTCTCCCTCACCCGCGCGGATCGCGCGCGCGGCCTGGTTGATCGCGGTGAGGCCGCTCGCGCAGAGCCGATTCACCGTGAAGCCCGGCACGGACTGCGGCAGCCCCGCGAGCAGCAGCGCCATGCGCGCGACGTTGCGGTTGTCCTCGCCGGCCTGGTTCGCGCAGCCCGCGATCACCTCTTCGATCTGCGCGGCGTCGATCCCCGCGCGATTCACGGCCTCGCGCAGCGTAAGGGCGAGCAGGTCGTCGGGCCGAACGCCCGAGAGGGCGCCGCGGATCTGCCCGATCGGCGTGCGCACCGCGCTGGCGATCACGACTTCGCGCATGTCTCGGGCTCGAGCCTCCGCCGCTTCGCTGGATCGGCTTCGATCCGCTTCGGTTGGGTCGCGCGGGGTCCGGGTTCGGCCACGGTCGGGCCGCCTCGCGCTCCCGGTCCCGTCGACCGGGTCCGGAGCCGCAGAGGGTAGGGCTTCGGCGCACGCCGAGCCACGCGCTGCGCGGCGGGCGCGCGGCGGCGAATGCCGGCGGCGGGGCCGTCGTCGAGTGCTCGGGGCGCGCGGCAGCGCTTGCGGGCCGCCGGCCCGCCTCGAATACTCAGGCCGCCCGCCACGGCAGCCGCGGCGCGTGCCCGCGCGCGCTGGCGAGGATCGGGTAATTCCGCGAACGGCGACGCGGACTCGGAGAGCCCCCGATGGTCGAGCCGAACGCGGATGGGGCGCCCCCTACCTGCGGCCCCCGCTCCTTCTTCCCGCTGCCACGCGGCGAGCGGCGCGTGCTCGGCGCGCTCGTCGCAGCCGCAGCGGCCGCCTACCTTCCGCCGCTGCGCGCCATCGAGATCGCGGGTGTCGCGCTGTTCGGATGGCTGATGGCCGCGCTGATGGTCTTCTCGCCGCTGCTGACCCTCTGGGTCTTCTGGCGCGGTCGCCCGCGCGCCTAGCCGCCCGCGCAGATCCGCGTTTGACTGAGCGATCCGCTGCTGGCGGGAGTCCCGTTCGCCGCAGCGGGCCATTCGGAGCTTCGCGATGAGCGTCGAGCGCGCCGTGGTGCTGTTCTATCTCGCCGCGTGCATCGCGATCGGCATCCTCGCGTCGCGCAAGGTGCTCGGCTCGCGCGACGAGTACTGGGTCGCGGGGCGCCGCATCGGCACCGCGGTCAACACGCTCGCGATCATGGCGAGCCTCGCGAGCGGCGGCTCGATCCTCGGCGTGATGGGCCTCGCCTATTCGCAGGGCATTCCGACCACGCTCGCGCTGTTCGCGGGCGCCGTGATCGGCTTTCCGCTCGCTTCGATCCTCGTCGCGCGCCCGTTGCGCCGCTTCGGGCAGTACACGATCACCGACTTCCTCGCGTTCCGCTTTCCGAGCCCGGTGACCCGCGCGATCGTGCCGGTGCTGATCGTCGTCGCGTTCACCGCCTACATCGTCGCGCAGCTCAAGGCCGCCGGCATCGCCGCGCATGCGCTGCTCGACATTCCGTACGAGAGCGCGCTTGCGATCGCGACGCTCGTCTTCATCGTCTACGTCTCGATCGGCGGCATGATCGCCGTTACCTGGACCGACGTCGTGCAGGGGCTGCTGATGGTCGGGGTGGTGATCGCGACCGCGTTCGCGCTCATGTGGCGCACGGGGTCGCCGCTCGAGCGTCTGCGCGCCGCAACCGACGCGGCGCCCGAGCTCGGCCGCTTCGCGGACGAGAGCATCGGCAGCTCGCTCGGCTACTTCCTGATCTGGGCGACCGCGATTCCCGTGATCCCGCACATCGTGATGCGCGTGTTCTCCGCGAGAGACGCGCGCAGCGCGCAGCTCTCGCTCAACTTCGCGATGCTGATCTACAGCGGGATGATCCTGATCGCGGTATTCGCGATCGCGCCCGCGGGCAAGCTCGCGTTTCCCGCCCTCGCCGACGCCGACCAGCTGTTCCTGCGCGTGGTCGAAGCCGAGTTCTCGCCGCTGTGGCGCGGCTTCGCGGTCGCGGCGGTGCTCGCGGCCGTGATGTCCACGACCGATGCGCTGCTGCTCGCGTGCAGCTCCGCGATCGCGCACGACCTGCTCGGGAGCTGGCTGCGCGCGCGCGCGAGCGATCGGATGCTCGCGATGGTTCGCGTCGGCTCCGCGTGGATCGTGGGTGCGCTCGCGCTCTACTGGGCGTTCTCACCGCCCGAGCTGTTGAGCCGCTTCTACACCGCGGGCATCGGCCTGCTCAGCGCGGGCCTGTTCGTGCCCACGATCGCGGGGCTCTGGTGGAAGCGCGCCAACCTCGCGGGTGGCGTTGCGTCGCTCGTCGCGGGCGCGGGGAGCTACGCGCTGTGTCTCACGGGAGCGATCGACCTCGGAGCGCCCGCGATCGCGGTCGCGCTCGGCGCGAGCGCGCTCGCGATGCTCGCGGGCGGTCTGCTCGGATCGCGCGATGGCGAGGCGCTGCGCGCCGAGATCGCGCGCCTGCACGAGCGCGAAGCCGGCGCGGGTGCGGCATGACCGCCGCGCGCCGCCCGGCATCGCTTTTTCGCGCGGGCTGATAGAATACGCGCATGCCCCCCGCCGCCGAGCACCGCTACCCCCACGGCCATGTGCTCTACCGGCGGCTCGCGAAGAGCTTCCCGCGGATCGTGCGCGGCGAGGGCTGCTGGCTCGTCGACGACTCGGGCAAGCGCTACCTCGACGCGAGCAGCGGCGCGCTCGTGTGCAATCTCGGGCACGGCAACGCCGAGCTCGCGCGCGCGGTCGGCGAGCAGGCCGCGCGGCTTGGCTACGTGAGCGGCGTCGCGTTCACCCATGACGCCGTCGAGCAGCTCGCGAGCGAGCTCAGCGCGCTCACCGCCGCGCCGCTCGACAAGTTCCTGTTCTGCTGCAACGGCGGCGACGCGGTCGAGGCCGCGCTCAAGATCGCGCGCGAGTACTGGGCGGAGTCGGGGCGGCCCGAGAAGCGCAAGATCGCCGCGCTGTTTCCGAGCTACCACGGCAACACGCTGCTCGCGCTGTCCGTCTCGGGACGGCCGGGCTACCGGAAGATGTTCTCCGATTGGCTGATTCCGGTGTGCACGGTGCCCGCGCCCTACGGCTACCGCTGCGCGTGTCGCGGCGAGCGCGCGGATTGCGCGGCGTGCACGGGCACTGCGCTCGAGCAGGTGCTGCTGCGCGAAGGCCCCGAGAGCGTCGCGGCGTTCATCGCCGAGCCGATCGGCGGCGCGTCGACGGGCGCCGCCGTGCCGCGCGCGGGCTACTGGAAGGCGATTCGCGACATCTGCGACCGCTACGAGGTGCTGTTCATCGCGGACGAGGTGCTCGTGGGCGCGGGGCGCACGGGCACGTTCTCCGCGCTCGAGCCCTACGCGGTGACGCCCGACTTCCAGATCTTCGGCAAGGGCATCGGCGGCGGCTATGCGCCGCTCTCGGCGCTCGCGACCTCGCGCCGCATCCTCGACGTGCTCGCGCGCACCACGGGCGCGCCGCCGCACAACCAGACCTTCTCGCAGTTCCCGATCTCGTGCGCGGCGGGCCTCGCGACGCTGCGGCTGCTCAAGTCCGAGGGTCTGATCGAGCGCTGCGCGCGCATGGGCGAGATCCTGCAGCGCCGGCTCGCCGAGCTGCGCGAGCACCCGAACGTCGGCGACGTGCGCGGGCGCGGCCTGCTCGCGGGAGTCGAGTTCGTCGCGGACCCGGCATCGCGCAGGCCGTTTGCGCCGAAGCTGCGGTTCGCGGACACCTTCACGCAGGCCGCGCAGGAGAACGGCCTCGTGGTCTGGCCGAATTCGGGGTACACCGAGCAGGAGGACGGCGATCTCGTGCTGATCGGCCCCCCATTCATCGTGAGCGAGGACGAGATCTCCGAGATCGTGCGGCGCTTCCGCGCCGCGCTCGACACCGCGACCCAGCGCATCGCGCGCGGCGCGGGCCGATAGCGCTCGCGCGAGGAGGCAGCATGGCGAAGCAGGCGGCGAAATCGGCGGATCGCATGAAAATCACCTACACGACCTCCGCGGCGGACATGGACGCGATCCACGCGGCGTTCGACGCGGCGCTCGCGAAGGTGCGCGCCGAGTGCGGCCGCGATCATCCGATCTACGTCAACGGCAAGGAGCTGCGCTCGAGCCTGCCGCCGATCGTGGACACCTCGCCGATCGACACCGATCTCGTGCTCGGGCGCTTCGCGTCCGCGAGCGTCGAGCAGGTCGAGCAGGCCATCGAGGCGGCCTACGGGGCGCGCCTCAAGTGGGAGAAGCTCGGTTGGCAGCGCCGCGTCGCGATCATGCGCGAGGCCGCCGAGCTCGTGCGCCGCGACAAGTTCGAGATCGCGGCGTGCATGAGCCTCGAGGTCGGCAAGAGCCGGCTCGAGGCGCTCGGCGACGCGGAGGAATCGGCCGATCTGATCGACTACTACGCGCAGCAGGTCGAGGACGCCGACGGCTTCCGGCGCAAGATGAACAAGCTCACGCCGATCGAGGACAACACGGATCTGCTGCGCCCGTTCGGCGTGTTCGCGTGCGTCGCGCCGTTCAACTTCCCGATGGCGCTCGGCTGCGGCATGGCGTCCGCGGCGCTCGTCGCGGGCAACACGCTCGTCTTCAAGCCCGCGCAGGACACGCCCTGGACGGGGCTGCGGCTCTACCAGGTCTTCCGCGAGGCGGGCGTTCCCGCGGACGTGCTGCACTTCGTGTCGGGGCGCGGCTCGGTGATCGGCGACGCGCTCTGGCGGCATCCGAAGATCGCGGGCGTGGTGTTCACGGGCTCGAAGGCCGTCGGCGACCGCATCTTCCACGGCCTCAGCGAGAAATGGGTCAAGCCGTGCCTGATGGAGCTCGGCGGCAAGAACGCGTGCATCGTGATGGACTCGGCCGACATCGACGCAGCCGCCGAGGGCGTCGCGAAGTCCGCCTGGGGCCTGCAGAACCAGAAGTGCAGCGCGTGCTCTCGCGTGTATGTGCACAAGCGCGTCGCCGAGCCGTTCATCGCGAAGCTGCTCGAGCGCACGCGCGCGATCTCGATCGGCGACCCGACACGGCGCGATGTCTACTTTGGGCCCGTGATCAACGAGAACGCGGTCGCGACCTTCGAGCGCGCGGTCGCGATGGGCAGGCGCGACGGCGCGATCCTGATCGGCGGCGAGCGGCTGCGCGAAGGAGCGCTCGCGAAGGGCCACTACGTCGCGCCGACGGTCGTCAAGGCGCCGCTCGCGAGTGCGCTGTTCCGCGAGGAGTTCTTCGTGCCCGTGCTCGCCGTCGGCGAGGTCGACTCGCTCGAGCAGGCGATCGACGAGGCCAACAAGGCCGACTACGGCCTGACCGCGGGATTCTTCTCGAAGAAGTCAGCCGAGATCGAGAAGTTCTTCGACGAGATCGAAGCCGGCGTCACCTACGTCAACAAGCGCAGCGGAGCGACCACGGGCGCGTGGCCGGGCGCGCAGCCGTTCACCGGCTGGAAGGCCTCGGGGTCGAGCGGCAAGGGCGGCTGCGGCCCCTACTACGTGATGCAGTTCATGCGCGAGCAGAGTCGCTGCGTGATCGAGGAGTGAGCGGCGCCTCGGCTTCCGACGAATCCTCGGGCAGCCTCGCGATGCGAAAGCCGCTGAAGGCGATGATCAGCGAGATCATCGGCGTGAGGAAGTTCACGAACGCGTAGGGGAAGTAGGCGGCGGTCGGCACCAGCAGGGTGGTCGACATGAAGGCGCCGCAGGTGTTCCAGGGGACCAGCGGCGAGCTCAGGGTTCCCGAGTCTTCGAGGGTGCGCGACAGCAGCTTCGCGTGCAAGTTGCGCGCGCGGAAGGTCTCGCGATACATGCGACCCGGTATCACGATCGACAGGTACTGATCGGGCGCGATCACGTTCGTGCCGATGCACGAGGTGATCGTCGCGAGCACGAGCGAGCCCGTCGAGCGCGCGAGCTTGAGGATCGAGGTTGCGAGCGCATTGAGCTGGCCGGTGCGCTCCATGATGCCGCCGAATGTGAGCGCGCAGAGCACGAGCGCGACGGTGCTCATCATGCTCTCGAGGCCGCCGCGAGAGAGCAGCTCGTCGACGGCGGGAAGGCCGGTATCGGCCTGGTAGCCCGACTGCGCGAACACCGTGATCTGCTCGAGCTCGGTTCCCTGTACCCAGAGCGCGAGCAGGCCGCCGAGCAGCGCGCCGCCGACCAGCGCGGGGAGCGCGGGAATCCGCAACGCGACGGCTCCGATCACGAAGATCGGCGCGACGAGCAGCACGGGGCTCAGCTCGAAGTTCGCGGCGAGCGCGCCGCGAATTTCAGCGACCTGCGAGCTGTCGATCGCGCCGCCGCTCTGCGCCCAGCCGAGCGCCGCATAGCCCGCGAGCGCGAGCGCGTACGCGGGCATGGTCGTATACATCATGTAGCGCACGTGCTCGAACAGCTCGGAGCCTGCGACTGCGGGCGCGAGGTTCGTCGTGTCCGAGAGCGGCGACATCTTGTCGCCGAAGTACGCGCCCGACACGATCGCGCCTGCGGTCATCGGCAGCGAAACGCCAAGGCCGTCGCCGACGCCGATCAGCGCGACGCCGACCGTTCCGGCGGTCGTCCAGGAGCTGCCGGTCGCGATCGAAACCACCGAGCAGATCAGGCAGGTCGCGACCAGGAACGAGCCCGGCGTGAGCAGGCGCAGACCGTAGTCGATCAGCAGAGGCACCACGCCGCTCGCGATCCAGGTTCCGATCAGGATCCCGACTACGACCAGGATCAGGATCGCCTTGAGCGCGACCTCGATGCCTTCGATGATGCCGCGCTCGATCTCGCTCCAGCTCTCGCCTAGGCTCATGCCGACGAGCGCGGCGACGATGCTCGCGAGGATCAGAGGCAGGTGCGGCGAGCCTTCGAATACGCGAATCTGCACCAGCAGCATCAGGATCAGGCAGACGACGGGAACCAGCGCCTGCCACAGAGCCGGCGCGCGCTTCGAGGTATTCTTCACGACACTCTCCGTTTCGAGCTCCTTCGCCGATTCCCGATCCACCCACACACAGGACGCGCGCACATGCTAACAGGTATTCGATCTCGAACCCGTGCGATCTTGGGCGCTTCGCTCGGGCTCGTGCTGGCGTGCGCCGCGCACGCAGCCGGCCGCGAGCCGGTGCTCAAGCAGATCGGCGTCCCGCACAGCTACTACTATCGCGAGATGTATCTGCCGCAGCTCACGACCGGGCCGAGCTCCGCGGCCTGGTCGCCCGATGGCAGCGAGCTCGTCTACTCGATGGCGGGGCGGCTGTGGCGGCAGAAGCTCGGATCGAAGGAGGCCGAGCAGCTCACGACGGGTCGCGGATACGGCTACCAGCCCGATTGGTCGCCCGACGGCCGCTCGATCGCCTACGTCTCCTACCTCGACGACGCGATGGAGCTCTGGCTGCTCGACCTCGCGACGCTCGAGTCGCGGCCGCTCACCCAGAACGGCGCGGTGAACGTCGAGCCGCGCTTCTCTCCCGACGGCAAGCGGCTCGCATTCGTCTCCACGCTGTTTGAAAAGCGCTGGCACATCTACAGCATGGAGCTGCGCGACGGGGCGCCGTC